>NZ_JALCZP010000021.1:0-61312 GCF_023555435.1 Polaribacter sp. Z014 | reverse complement strand
AAAGACTTATAAAAAGTGAAGCGCAGCAAAACGGTTTATGCAGTCTGTTCAACTTCAAAATCTTGGTATTTTGCTGTCAAAAAAGGAAGAAATAGTGAGGTCTGGACTTTAATCGAGATATCTATGTGAAGTACAAAAACATAGGAAGTGGCTCCAAATGATAAAATAATATTCCTATGTAGCGGAGGCATTCATAATTTTTGCTCAGGAATGAAGTGCACCATTCAGCGGTAGCAGAATGGGTAACGAAATGGAAAGCGAGAATTATGAATTGTGTCCAAGATCATTTTTAGAGAAGCGTTTTTCCCGAAATGAAGCTTTTCTCGGAATGCAGGAAAATGTGCTGAACGAGGTCTAAAAACAGTAAAAATGTACTTCAATGGGTCTTGAATACTTACAAAGATATCATCCGAAAAAAAATAACTGACATTATTAAACACCAAGTTTTTAAAATTCATTTTTTTTTATAAATAATATGAAAATTAGCCGATTCTAAGTATTATATCAATTAAAAAACTCATCTTTTCACTAGAATTAAACTGTACAAACACCTAAAACACTTCCTTTATTAATATAAATTTCTTTACTTGTAGAGAGAATAGTTTTAAACATGAATAACAATCTATTACACACTGTAATACAAAAGATTAACACTATCTGTCAAGTTGTATCTGTACAACACTAAATTCTATAATTATATTAAACCAAAGCAAATATGAAGGGAAAATACAATCTTTTTAAAACTGTCAGAAAATTGTTAATGTTAACATTTATTTCTGTGGTATTTTTTTCATGTAAAAAAGAAACTTCACAAAAAGAAAATTGGAGTTCAGAATCTGAAATCTTGTTTTTAGATTTCGAAAAAGAAGACATTAATAACAATTTCATTGACATAAAAGGAAGTCACAAAATTGTTGAAAATAATGGAAATCATGCATTAGAAATTTCCTTTAAAAAAGATGAAAAAATTACAGGAGTTAAATTAACACCGAAAAATAATTTCAAATTAAATAAAAGCAAAAAATATAGTTTAGTTTTTGATGCAAAAAGTTTAGGGGACGAAACTACTTTTTTAACAGTTTATGCCGAAAACGGAAATGGAGAAAGAGTAAGAAGAATTACAAACATTGATACAGGTGAATTCAAATCATATTTCTTTGAACTCACCTCAAATAAAACTGACATAAATAGTGGTTTAAGAGATACTCCTAAAGCTTGGAAAACCGAAGCAACTCATATGAAAATTAGTGGACTTCTATATAATATGGATTTTTCTGAAATAGCAGGAATAGACTTTTTTAGATTAGAAGGTTTAAAAGACAAAACTATTTTAGTTGATAATATTAGAATTGTAGAAAGCCCAGAAAGAGATCCAAATTTTTTAAAAGGAATTGTAGATAAATTTGGGCAAAATGCAAAAAGAGATTTCCCTATAAAAGTACATTCTGATGAAGAACTAAAGAAAATTGCTGATGTAGAATTAAAATCTTTAGCAGAATATACGTTAATGTCAGATAGAAGCCAATATGGTGGATGGAAAGATGGTCCTAAATTAGATGCAACGGGTTATTTTAGAAAAGAAAAAGTTGATGGAAAATGGGCTTTAATAGATCCAGAAGGTTACTTATATTTTTCAATTGGTTTAGCAAATGTACGTATGGCAAACACTACAACGTATACAGGTATCGATTATACAGATGAAAAATTATATCATAGAGACCCGGAAGATGTAACTCCTGAAGACTCTAAAGGTATTATAGAAATACCTACAGAAACCATGAAAACAGCTCATGTAGTTAATAAACTTAGAAATGACATGTTTCTTGAATTACCAAAAATTGATGATGCTCTAGCTAATCATTATAGTTATAGAAGAGAATCTCATTTTGGGCCTATAGAACATGGACAAACATATAGTTTTTATAGAGCGAACTTAGAACGTAGATATGGAGAAACAAGCAAAAATTCTTTTTTTGATAAATGGTTAGAAGTTACAGAAAACAGAATGCGTAATTGGGGATTCACGTCCTTTGGAAACTGGATTGACCCAGCATTTTATCACAGAAATAACTTACCTTATTTTGCTAACGGATGGATTATTGGAGATTTTCAAAAGGTATATTCTGGTTCGGATTATTGGGGACCAATGCCAGATCCTTTCGATCCAGAATTTGAAAGAAGAGTAATAAAATCAATTGATGTTGTTTCTAAAGAAGTCGAAAACAATCCTTGGTGTATGGGTGTTTTTGTTGATAACGAAAGAAGTTGGGGGAATGAAAGTTCTACAAAAGCACATTATGGATTGGTTTTAGATGGTTTATCTAAAGGAAAAGATAGCTATTTAAAGCAACAGTTTATGACTATTTTAAAGACTAAGCACAAAACTATTGGAAACTTAAATAAAGCTTGGAAAACAAATATAGCTAGTTGGAAAGAACTTGAAAAAGGTGTTGATTATAAAAAACAAAATGAATTTCCTGAAGGTATGGTGGCAGATTTTTCTGTAATGCTCACAGCTTTTGCTACCAAATATTTTAAAACTGTTCATGATATTTTAGAAGATAAAATGCCAAACTATATGTACATGGGATGTCGTTTTGCTGTTTGGGGAATCACAAAAGAAGTTCGTGAATCTGCAGCTAAATATGTTGATGTTTTTAGTTACAATCATTACAAAGAAGGTATTGGTACTAAGTACTGGAAATTTTTAGAAGAAATAGATATGCCAACCATTATTGGAGAATTTCACATGGGAGCACCAGATTCTGGGTTATTTCATTCTGGTTTAGTTCATGCAGCAGATCAAAAAGATAGAGCTAATATGTGGGCAGATTATGCAAACTCTGCAATAGACAACCCATATTTTGTAGGAGTACATTGGTTTCAATATTTAGATTCTCCACTTACTGGTAGAGCCCACGATGGTGAAAATTATAATGTAGGTTTTGTCTCTAATACAGATATTCCTTATCCACCAATGATTAAAAAAGCAAAAGAAGTAAATTCAAATTTATATACAAGAAGGTTTGGTAAAAAAATAAAAAAGTAATTAAAAAATGAAACGTTTACTTAAAACAAAATCGAAACAATTATTAGCCCTTGGGTTTCTATTAATTTCTCTTATCAGTTGTAATAAAGGTAAAGAGAAAAACAATCCTATAAAATTTATAGACGTAACTAAAGAAGTCCATTTAAATACAGAAAAAAACTGGAAATATGGCGGACCAACTATCGCAGACATCAACAATGATGGAAAATATGATTTACTTTTAGGTAATCATGACAACACACCTATTCAATTATTTTGGGCACAAGAAAACAATACTTTTAAAGAACAAAAAGGGCTTTTCCCAAAAGCAGATTTACATGGAATGGCTGCAGGTGATTATGATAAAGATGGTGATTTAGATTTGCTAATTTCTTTAGGAGGCGGAAACGGGTCAACACCACAACCTCAACGCTTGTTACGTAATGATAATGGGAAATTTGTGGATGCTACAGAAGAAACTGGGTTATCAGAAATGGGAGCTCGTGGTCGTTCTGTAAGATGGATAGATTTAGATAATGATGGTGATTTAGATTTTCTTCAAATTAATGCAGAACAAATGGTCAATGAAGAAATTCCAAGAAATCTATTATTCGAAAATAATGGAAACGGAACATTTACTTATAAAAAGAGTGAAGCTTTTGAACAAATTAATGCAGAACGTTTACTAATTACAGATTTTAACAATGATGGAATACTAGATTTACTAACATTTTCTCCTTATGCTGCCGCAGAATTTTGGAAAGGAAATAACGATTTTTCATTTACCAACTTATCTAAAGAATGGTTACCTAAAGAGTTACAGAATATAGACCAGATGAGTACTGCTGCACAGGCAGACATAGATAATGATGGTGATTTAGATTATTATTTAGCAAGAGGTAAAAGTTATTATCAAATTGCAAATAATTCTATTTCTTTTGATGAAAAACTGAAACGATTAGATTTAAGAGATGAAGGAAACAAAAGTCATGATGGTATAACTTTTTATGCGGATGCAGCTATACAACTTTCCGATTTTTATCGTTTTCCTAGAGGCCCTGAAAAACCAAGTATTCCGTTGTTTATTGGAAGTTCTAAAACCGAACATAAAATGCCTTTTGACATTCAAAAAGTAACGCAAAATGAAGCGAATGGATTTCCCGAAAATTTAGACAAAAGCGGATGGTACTTAGGCTATTTGGGTGAAGGAAAATGGCGTTTAGAATGGTTATTAAAAACCAATTTAGCATGGGATGTGAGAGCATCTGTTGTTGGTGTTACAAAAGTAGTACCAGATTGGACTCCTCAAGACTTGGGTGTTCCAGATGTTTTGTTGATTAATGAAGGAACTCATTTTATAGATGGGTCTAAACATTTGCCTAAAGAAAGCTTGGAAAACAATTGGGGAATAACTACAGGAGATTTTGACAACGATGGCTTTAATGATTTCTTCTTATATCGTTTTGGTGGTTTAATCCAAAGAAGTGAAGACGTGATTTTTAAAAATAAAGGAAACTTAGAGTTTGAATCTATTTTAACACATGGAGCAAACAATATTCCATCTAAATCTCATGGAGATATGGGGGCAACTTTCGATTATAATTTAGATGGTAAAATAGATATTTTAAGTGGAGATGATGATAATGGACAATGGCATTTATACGAGAACGAAACAGTTTCTGTAAACAATTATGCCCTATTTAGAGTTGGTAATTCTAAATCTAATGTAGATGCTTATGGCGCTAAAGTTTACATCACAACAAAAATTGGAAAACAATTCAAACTTATTGGTTCTAGTAGTGCTTCTCATGCTCAAAGCTTTTTAAATACTGTTCATTTTGGTCTAGGAAAAGAGAAAGTAATTGAGAAAGTAGAAGTGGTTTGGAGAAGTGGAGAAAAATCAACTCTTACCAATTTAAAAGCAAACAAAATCTATCAATTTTAAATAAGATGAAACAAATTAGACTAGAAATAGAAAACAAAGTTGGCTATATCGTTATTAACAAACCAAAAGCCAACAGTTACGACCTTGATTTTATGACCTCTTTATCAGAAATTATTGATGAAGCAAATCGTAATAACAATGTAAAAATAATAGCCATAAAAAGCGAATTAGAAAAGTTCTTTTGTGCAGGAGCAGATGTAAAGGTTTTTCAACAAAATTCTGTTGCTGAAAACAAAAAGATGGTTATACAAGCCAACTTGGTAGCCTACAAAATTTCTAAAAGCCCTAAAATAGTAGTTGCTTTATTAGATGGTCATACTTTAGGTGGTGGTTTAGAACTGGCATTAGCTTGCGATATTCGTTTGGCAAGTGATGGTCAATATTTAATAGGGTTACCAGAAATCAATTTAGGATTGATGCCAGGAAATGGTGGAACTCAAAGATTAATCAGAATTGTAAACCAAAGTAAAGCTTTAGAAATTTTAATTTCAGGAGAACCAATCATAGCAAAACAAGCTTTTGATATTGGATTGGTAAATCAATTATATGCTAAAGAAAATTTTAAAGAGCAATCTAAATCTTATTTAGAAAAATTAGCAAAAGGACCATTATTGGCAATGATAGCCATTAAAGAATCTGTTCATAAAGGAATAGAGCTCTCTCTTGAAGAAGGATTAAAATTAGAGACACAATTAGCAGATGGATTGTATGATACTCCAGATGCACAAGAAGGATTAAAAGCCTTCGTAGAAAAAAGAAAAGCAATCTTTAACTAAAAATAGTATTTATGGAAACAACAGTATACAGATGTTACATTAACGGAGAGTGGATTGAAAAAAGTTCAGGAGAAAAGATTGATGTAGAAAACCCAGCAAATGGAGAAGTATTTGCTGAAATTTACTCGAGTAGTTTAGACGAAGTACAACAAGCATTAGAAGCTGCTGATAAAGCGCAATTTGCTTGGCAAATGTTACCAGCTCAAGAGCGTGCAAATTATTTGTATAAAATTGCAGAGAAGTTAGAAGAAAGAAAAGAGCATTTTGCCAAGTTACTGGTAATGGAACAAGGAAAAACTCTTGTAGAAGCTCGTTACGAAGTTGATGATACTATAAGATATATGACGTATTCTGCTGAAGCAGGAAGACGTATACAAGGTGCTATTTTTCCTTCAGACCAACCTAACGAACAACTTACTATACACAAAGTTCCTTATGGAGTTACGGTAGGTTTAATGGCTTTTAATTATCCTTTGGCTTTAATTGGACGTAAAATTGGTCCTGCTTTAATTACAGGAAATACAATGGTTATAAAACCATCTGAATTAACACCAATAACTGCATCTGAATTTTGTAAAATAATTGATGAAGTTGGCTTACCAAAAGGAGTTATTAGTATGGTTGTTGGTTATGGACATACTGTTGGTGCTGCATTAGTAGAAAATCCAATTACGAGGTTAATTTCTATGACTGGAAGTACAAGAGCAGGACAAGCTATTTACAAAGGTGCTTCGCAAAACGTAGCAGGATTAGTATTAGAATTAGGTGGAAAAGCGCCTTTTATAGTTTTAGAAGATGCTGATATTGACAAAGCTGTTGAAGCTGCTGCTATATCTCGTTATGCAAATTGCGGACAAGTATGTATTTGTAATGAAATGGTTTTTGTTGATGAAAAAATTGCAGACGAGTTTACAGAAAAATTAATAAAAAGAGTTCAAAAAATTACAGTAGGTAACCCAATGACAGATGTAAACATGGGACCAAGTTTAAGCGCTGCTGCCTTAAAAAGAATCGATGAAGTTGTTCAAAAAAACATAGCACAAGGAGCAGAATTAGTTTTAGGTGGTAAAAGACCAGAAGGTAAAGAATTTGAAAAAGGAAATTGGTATGAACCAACCATTTTAACAAATGTAAAACCAGGTGATGCAACCGTGCAAGAAGAAATGTTTGGACCGGTTTTACCAATTGTTAAAATTAAAGGTTTTGAACACGCTAAAGAATTATTAAATAAACGAGATGATAGTTTATCTGCTTATTTATATACAGAAAATCATAAATTAATAATGCGATCTATTCAAGAGTTTGAAATAGGAACCATTTTTATTAACAAACAAATTGTAGGCTACATTCAAGGGCATCATTCTGGTCATAAAAAAGCTGGTATTGGTGGTGAAGATGGAGTTTACGGTATCGAACAGTATTTACAGAAACGAACAATTTACATGAGTTACGAATAAATTATAAACCTTCCATAACTAACGTCAATCAATAGGAAATGACTCAATGGAAGCCACATGTAACCCATAAAAACAAATAATATTAGTACATGAAACAATTAAAAGGAATAACTTGGAATCACAGTAGAGGATTTACATCAATTGTAGCCGCTGCCCAACGTTTTACAGAATTAAACCCAGATGTTGAAATCGTTTGGGAGAAAAGATCATTGCAAGCATTTGCAGATGAACCAATTAATGAATTAGCAAAACGCTACGATTTTTTAATTATTGACCATCCTTGGACTGGCTTTGCTGCTAGAACAGAAGTAATTTTACCATTAAATAAATTTTTATCAGATGAATACTTAAAAGACCTAGCAGTAAACACTGTTGGTAAATCTCATGAAAGTTATTCTATAAAAGGAAAACAATGGGCTTTAGCTATTGATGCTGCTACACCTGTTGCAGCGAGCAGACCAGATTTGTTCGAGAAATTAAATTTAAAATTCCCAGAAACTTTTGATGATTTAATAGAATTGTCAAAAACAGGAATGGTTGCAATTCCAGGAATCCCACAAGATACTTTAATGAGTTTCTATATGATTTGCTCTACTTTAGGTGAAGATGTTTGTACTTCTGATAAAGAAGTTATTTCAGAAAAAACAGGAATAAAAGCACTTCAAATATTAAGAGCTCTTGGTAAAAATATCAAAAAGGAAAATTATGATTGGAATCCTATTAAAGTATATGAAGCAATGACTTTAACGGACGATTATATTTATAGTCCTTTCGCTTATGGTTACACCAATTATTCTCGTGAAGGCTATGCTAGAAAGCATTTAAAGTTTCATGATATGGTTGCAATTGATAATCAAAAATTAATAACAACTTTAGGAGGTACTGGATTAGCTATTTCTGCAAATACTGAGCATCAAGAAATTGCTGGTAAATTTGTAGAATATGTAGGTTCAGAAGCAACTCAAAAAGGTGTGTTTTTTGATAACGGAGGTCAACCAGGACATAGACAAGCTTGGTTAGATAAGCGTGCAAATGATTTAACAGATAATTTCTTTAAAGATACTTTACCAGCGTTAGATAGAGCTTTTTTACGCCCAAGATATCATGGTCATATGTATTTTCAAGATAGAGCTGGTGCGCCAATTAGAGAGTATATGATGAATGGAGGAGATGAACAACAGCTATTAAAAGATTTAAATGACTTGTATTTAAAATCATTAAAAGAATAACTATGAAATTACCTTTAGAAGGCATTTTGGTATTAGAATTCTCTCAATTTATGGCTGGACCATCTGCAGGATTAAGATTAGCTGATTTAGGTGCAAGAGTTATCAAAATTGAAAGACCTGGTTCTGGTGAAGCAGGAAGAGGTATTGCTTTAAAAAACTTATTTTTAGATGGCAGTAGTTTGGTATTTCATACCGTAAATAGAAATAAAGAATCTTATACTGCCAATTTAAAAGATGCAGATGATTTAGATCGTGTTAAAAAATTAATAGAACAAGCTGATGTTATGACACATAATTTCCGTCCAGGAGTTATGGAGAAAATTGGCTTAGATTATAAAACGGTTCAGAATATAAACTCAAAATTAGTGTATGCATCTGTTACTGGTTATGGTACAGAAGGTGAATGGGTTAAAAAACCAGGTCAAGATTTATTAATTCAGGCGATGTCTGGTTTTGCAAAGTTAACAGGAGATAAAGATGATAATCCAACTCCTGTTGGTGCTGCTGTTTCCGATTTAATTACGGGAACACATTTGGCTCATGGAATTTTATCAAGTCTTTTAAAACGTATCAAAACGAATAAAGGGGCTTTGGTTGAAGTGAGTTTATTAGAATCTACACTAGACCTTCAATTTGAGGTTATTACCGGCTATTTAAGTGATAATAATCAAAAACCAAATAGAGCTAAACAAGGAAATGCACATGCATATTTAGGCGCTCCTTATGGCGTTTATCAAACAAAAGATGGTTATTTATCTTTAGCAATGGGCTCTTTAACAAATTTAGCTAACATTCTTAACATTTCACAATTAGCATCTTATTCTGACCCCAATTCTTGGTATGAAAAACGAGATGAAATAATGGATGTTCTTCGTGCTTTTTTAATCGAAAAAAACACACAAGATTGGTTAGATATTTTAGAACCTAAAGGAATTTGGTGTTCTGATGTTTTTGATTATAAAAAATTATTGAACCATGAAGCATATGATCTTTTAAAAATGGATCAAAAATTACCATTAATTTCTGGCGAAGAAATACACACAACACGCTGCCCAATAAGATTAAATGATGAAAGGCTTTTTAATAAAAAAGCAGCACCAAGAGTTGGACAAAATACAGAAGCAATTATTAAAGAATTTAATCTATAAATAGGATGAAACCATTAGAAGATATATTAGTTATAGATTTAAGTCAGTTTTTATCTGCACCTTCTGCTACTTTACGTTTAGCAGATTTGGGAGCAAGAGTTATTAAAGTAGAGCGCCCTAAAACTGGAGACATTAGTCGTCAATTACATGTTTCTAATCTAAAGATGAATAATGAATCTCCTTTATTTATAGCTGTTAATAGAAATAAAGAAAGTTTTGAAGCAGATTTAAAAAACGAAGTAGATAAACAACGTGTTTTAAAATTGATTGCAAAAGCAGATGTTTTAGTTCATAATTTTAGACCTGGTGTTGTAGAACGTTTGGGTTTTGATTATGAAACTATTAAAAAAATAAATCCAAAAATTGTTTATGGAAATATTTCAGGTTATGGAGATGAAGGTCCTTGGAAATCTAAACCCGGACAAGATTTACTTGTGCAATCATTATCTGGTTTAACCTGGTTAAATGGGAATGATGGAAGTGGCCCTACACCTGTAGGAATTGCTATTGCAGATATTTTATCTGGCTCTCATTTAGTACAAGGTATTTTGGCTGCTTTAATTAAAAAAGGCAAAACAGGTATCGGTACAAAAATTTCTGTAAGCATGTTAGAATCTATTATAGATTTTCAATTTGAATCTATTACCACGTTTTATCATGATGGAGGAGAACCAACTGTTCGTCCAAAGAGTAATAGTGCACATGCTTATTTAGGCGCTCCTTATGGTGTTTATAAAACACAAAACGGCTATTTCGCTTTAGCAATGGGCTCTATTCCTTTTATTGGAGAATTAATTGGTTGCAATGAATTAGCCGAGTATCCAGAACCAGCAAGTTGGTTTACAAAACGTGATGAAATAAAAACGATTTTAGCCAACAAATTAAACACCAATACTACAGAACATTGGCTTTCAATTTTAGAGCCAGCAGACATTTGGTGTGCTAATGTTATGGATTGGGAAACACTTTTTAATCAAGATGGATTTAAATCTTTAGACATGATTCAGAATGTAAGAATGGGTGATGGATATGAGTATAAGACAACAAGGTGTCCAATAAAGATTGATGGTGAGTATTTTACATCAACCCTAGGATCTCCAAGTTTAGGTGAACATACAGATAAAATATCTCAAGAATTTTTAGCCTAAAATTACAGACATTATTTTATTTATTCGAAAAAGTAAACCTCTCTATAAATAAGAGAGGTTTACTTTTTTTTATTACTTAGAAACTATTTCTAAAGGAAGAATTTCATCTTCATACATATCTCCATCGCTAGAAGTAAAAGTGACTCTAAGTTGATAAAAATGGTTTTCTTGTAATTGGTTAGACGGAATATAATCTTTCAATGAAAAAGTCATATTTGCTGTTCCACTTGTTGTTTTTAACGCTTCTTTATTTACAAGAACCACATCTTTTACAGGTATCCATTTACTTTTAAAATGACGTAACCAAAAACGAATTCCGCCTTCATCTGCCGAAATCACTTTGTTTCCAGATCCTGCATGATATTTAACAGTCACTTTTAAATTATCACTCACTTTTATCTGGTGATTCCCATACTTTTCCTTGTTTAGTATTTTAACATAAGGTGCAGTATAAGGAGCAACCGTAACTTTAATTTCTGATGAAATAGAATTGTCTTTTGAAGATGCTTTTACAATTGCTTTTCCTGGTTTAATTGGGTTTGCATTACCATTTTTATCAACAGTAAGAATATTTGTATTACTAGATGTCCAAATAATTTCAGAATTGGTCTTATTTTTTGGTAAAATGCTTACGTCTAGAGTTTTATTTTTCCCTTTATATAATTCTATTTTTTCTGTTTTAAAAGAGATTGAAGTAACTGGTGAGTTTTTATTAGAATCAATATTTACATAATCAGTATTGTAAATATTGTTCGCTTCTTTGTTTTTAAACGCTACAGTTTCTCCATTTCTCCATCTAACTTTAATACTTTTTATTTCAGATTCATTTCCCAATCCAAAATGTACAATGTTCATTAAACTTTGGGAAAATATTTCTCCTGCAGAACCAACTCTTTTTCTATATTCATTATCAGCTGTTTTTACAATAACTTCTGCAGAAATAGGATCCACATTAGATTTTGGAGAATAACCTACTTTAATAGTTACATGCTTGTTGTCTGACTTTGTTTGATTATTGTACAAATACCATTCTCCGTTTTCACTACCATTTAATAAATCTAATTGCCCATCTAAATCAAAATCAAAAGCTTGCCCCATATCTCCATTCCCTGGTCCACCAACATCATTTGCTCCATGCATTGTTGTTGTTTCAAAAGAATTATTACCTGTATTTAATAACATATAATCAGAAATTCTTGCTCCTACTCTACCCCAACGATACACAAATAAATCTTGATGACTGTCATTATTAAAATCTCCAGTTGTAACACCTAAAGCGTTTCCTCCTTTAGGAATATTCCAAGCTTTAGAAACATCTGTAAATTTATCTCCATCGTTTCTTAATAAAACATCGGCATTATTTCTGTTTTGCGGAATAAAATCTGGAGTAACACTTGTTACACCAGAAAGACTAAATCTGTATTGCCAAAAGAAATTACCATCACGAACCAAAGTTGCCTTCCATTCATTGTTTCCTAAATAACCGATATAGAATCCATTTTTAGAAATATCATCTGCCCATCCTTTTGCTTCTTCTGGGCTAATTTCTAACTCATCACCAGAATTTACAATTTTTGAGACCTTATTTTCCCCTAAAAAAATAGGATAATCTTTACCTAAAATAGCTCCTTGCGCCAAGTAATAATATTTATGTAATTTAATTTTGTTTTCAGCTGTAAAACTAAAAACATCATCACCTTTATAACCTCTAGTTTTTATGGCTAATTCTTTTGTAATAGGATTAAAATCTACGGAAGGAGTTTCTCCTTTTCCATGTTCAAAGATCATTCCTTGAGCCAAATACAAATCTAAATCTCCGTCATTATCAATATCAATGTCCGTAACAGCCATGATTTGTTTTGAAGAACGAACTTCGTCTGGAATTAACGCTGATACATCTGTAAATGTAAAATCTCCATTTCCTTTCCACAACGTTAAAGGGCCGTAAAAAATAATATCGTCAATATTATCGTTATTAAAATCGGTTACCAAAACTCGTGATTCGTCAACATCTTCGAGTCCTTTTACAGATCTATATTTAAAAGTTCTATCTCCGTTATTTTCATAAAAAAAATGTTGTGGTTTATCAAATTTCAAACTCGACTCGTTAATGATTAATAAATCAAGATCCCCATCTAAATCTGCGTCTATCCATCTAGTACTGCGCCCTCTACCTCCTTTTTCTACACCTACATCACCAGTGTACATAATAAATTTATTATTTTCATTAAGGTAGAAATTAAGCCTAGTAGGAATAGCTCCATTACCACCTCCTTCTTCTAAAACAAGATCTAAATCGCCATCATTGTCATAATCCCCAAGAGAAGTACCATGCAAATCATGTTTAAACCATCTTGCAAGGTCTTTGTTATGTTTTGTTACTGTACCATCTCCATTATTCCAATATATCTTACTCGTTTCTGCATTATGGTTGTTTGCAATAAAATCATAATCTCCATCATTATCTATATCTGCTATTGATGGTCCTCCATATTTTAATGAACTCACTTTATCTAATCCTGCTTGTACAGAAATATCTTTAAAAACAGGAATTTCTAATGCTGACACCTCTTCAAAATACAGACTGCTTATCGTTAAATTTTCATCTAAAGCTTGAAAACGAATTTTTACATCACCAATTTTAGGAAAACGAATTACACTCGTTAAATTCTGAATTCCTTTCTTTGGTATATTAAAGTCATCCATTAAAAGCTCATCATTTACAAAAACACTTAAACTTGCATATGCTGATGGATTATTAATAGTAAGAATGATTTTTTTTGTTAAGTTTCCTTCAACTTTATAATTTAGAATTTCTGGATTATCAGTAGAGACTTCTATTGAATTTGAAAGAATGTTATTGTTTTTACAAGAAGTAATAACACTAAACGTAAATACAAATAAAACTAGTAATATTAAATTTTTCATAATGTTTCTTTTAAGTAATAAATGTATCAATTTATTAAAAAAAATGATTGATTTACAACTTGACAAAAACTTGAACAAAACATAAAACGTTAGTAATTAAAAGATTATTTCATTATTAAAAAACAGGAATTTCATTTAGGTCAATACCTAATAGTTTTTTTGAAATTAAATTTAACTCAACAAAATCTGCTTCTATATGATAAGTAGTTTGTTTATGATATATTTCTTCTTGTGGTTTTAATTCTTTGGATGATGATAAAGATTCAAACTCATAAAATGGCCAATTGTAGCCCAAAGATTTATTTACTTCGCCATTAAAAATATTAATTACATCTCCATCGTAAGGAGCAGTGTTTTTTGGAAAACAATTTAAGTAATCACCATCATTTTTAAAATTGAAAGTAACAATGGTTAGCAAATTGTTTTTACGAGAATAACTTCCCATAATATTCTTAGTATTTTCTGGTGGAATTCCTATTTTCCCTAATAATTGAGCATCACTCTTGTAAAAAAGTGTATTATTTTTTATTTGATATCTAGTTTTTTCTTTGGTACCGAAATATGTTTTTAAACTATCTAAAGGTTTTTCTAAAGGAATAATAACTTTGGTATCTACAGATGTTAATATACTTCCTATTTCCCAAATAGATAAAAGCCCTTTGTCTTTAGTCCATTGAATGGAATCGATATTTTTCAACCAAGTTTCTGCACTAAAACCTACTACAGAAATATCAATATCCGAAGATATTTTTAAATCAGTATTAATTGTTTTTCTATCTAGAATAGAAATTTTTCGTTTTGTATTTATTTTAAATAGATAATTGTTAGCATTTACAATCTGTAAATCAGCTTGATATGTTATCGATTTTTTAGAACTACTTACTTTTTTAAATTGCTTAGAATTTAAATCTTCTTGCACTTTTATATCCTCTCCTTCTTGCCTTTTATTCTGCTCAAAGAAAGTAGCAAATTTACCATATTCAGGGCCAAACCAAACTCTACTTTCACCACCCAATCTTGCCATTGTTATTTGGTCTTTTTTATCAGTAATCAAATCCCAATTAATCCAACCATAACTTTTACCTTCTAAACCATTAGAAGAACTTGTAAATATTCTTCCTTGGTATTTACCAGAAACAGCAATCATAGATTCTCCAGATTGTAAAAC
Source organism: Polaribacter sp. Z014 (assembly GCF_023555435.1). Taxonomy (NCBI): domain Bacteria; kingdom Pseudomonadati; phylum Bacteroidota; class Flavobacteriia; order Flavobacteriales; family Flavobacteriaceae; genus Polaribacter; species Polaribacter sp. Z014. The sequence continues at coordinate 46,485 of NZ_JALCZP010000021.1, read as the reverse complement.
TTCCAAACCTTCAATAGTTTGTAATTTTTCTAACGCTTCTCCAAAATTTCTTTCTTTAATATTTTCTTTACAATTCATAACTAATATCATCAATAAAATAAATAATAAAACCCTCACAGTATTTTTACCACTTTGTAAAATATCCATCTTTTTTAATTAGTTGTATTATTTTGCCCTCTCAAAAAAGGTACACATTATTTTTTTATCCTCATGTTTAAATTTAATTAAAAACGATGTATTATCATTATAGGTCATCAGTATTACTTCTTGATAAAAACTTGACAAGTCTAATTTTAAATGATTTTGCATTATTCATCTACTTTATAAAATGCTTAAAGAATTTTCAATTAATCTCAGAATAGGAATCCTAACGAAATAAAAAATATATTAGATGATATATACTAAATAAAAAAAGTGGCTATTTTTAGAACACTATAAAGAATATAATCTTATTATTTGAAGAATGTTGCTCTATACTGAGCAGGCGTTTTATTTGAAAATAGCTTGAATTTTCTATGGAAAAAAGAAATATTTGGATAACCTGTTTCAAAAGCTATTTGTTCTACCGAGGTTTCAGATTCTTTTAATAATTCACAAGCTTTACTAACTCTATATTCATTTAAATAGGCAGTAAACGTTTTATTAAATGTCTTTTTAAAAAACTTAGAAAAAGAAACTGGAGTCATAAAAACTAAATCACCTAATTGCGCAGCATCAATTTTGTTTTGATAGTTTTTATCCACAAAATCGATAATATTTTTAATTCTATCTGAAACCAAAGAATTCACATTAAAACGTGCTCCTAAACTTAGTACTTCATATTTTTCTAAAGATAATTCATGAAGTAATTTTATAAATTCTATTAGCCTAAGTGTTGGTGACATTTTTTTCATTGAAACCATTTTACCACCTACATCTTTTGCAGTAATATCATTAAACATTAATCCGAAGTTACTATTAATCAACATTTTTTTTATCAAAGAAAACTCATCTTTATCCATCCAACCATCTCCTAATACATCTTTTCTAAATTGAATCACAGTAGATTTAGCAAGTTCTTTTGTACTTCTATTTGTTTTCCAACAATGAGGTAAATTCGGACCTAATAACACCAATTCTCCTGGTTGATATGCTTGTATAGAATTACCCACACTTCTGATACCAGTACTTTCAGTAATAAATGTTAGTTCCCATTCTGGATGATAATGCCAAGGAGTTTGAAACTCTAACTTTTCGAAAACTCCATAATGAAAAGATTGATTTAAAGTATTAGAAATTGGTTCAAAAACAGCTTTCATTATGTATGTATTTTCACATTAAGAATTCAATATATCTAATATATGGAAAAATAGTACACTTTATGAATAATTCTGTATTTAATAAACACTTTAAAGGCGTAGTACATTTACACTATAATTTAAAAGAGTTTAAACATGCAATTTGATGTTATAGTTTCAGGAATGATGGTTGTCGATATTTTGACTGAAGTGCCTTCTAAAGTAAAATTAGGAGCAAAACACGAAGTATCAAATATAATAATACAAGGTGGTGCACCCGCAGGAAATGCGGCCTGTGTCATTGCCAAAAGCAATTTGAAAACCGCTTTTTTAGGTTATAAAGCAAATAATACATTAAGCTTAATTGCTAATGAAGAATTAAAAAAATGTGAAGTTGATACTTCTCTACTATTAGAAAGTGATAATTTTCAACCAGCTATTGCTGTTGTTGAAGTAAACCCAGAAAATGGAGATCGTACCGTTTTTTATTCAACAAACAATTACAAACCTCTTCAAACAAAAGACATCAATGAAGATTGGATTAAAAACTGTAAATTATTATTGGTTGATGGATATGATGTTGTTGGAAATTTAGAACTTTTAAAAATAGCCAATAAATACAACATTCCTTCAGTTTTAGATATTGAAGCTGGAGATATTTCTGTATTAAAAGAAATGATTTCATTAGGAAATCATATCATTTTGCCTTTAGAAGGAGCTCAACTAATTACTGAATTAAACACATCTGAAGAATGCATAAACGCATTAAACTTAATAACTAATGGACAATTAGTGATTACTGATGGCGCAAATGGAAGTTGGGCTTTAGAAAATAAAAAAATAGTACATCAAGCTGCTTTTTCTACTAAAGTTGTAGATACTACTGGCTGTGGAGATGCTTTTCATGGCGCTTATGCATCCGCTTTATTAAAAGGAAAAAACTTAGCTGAACGTATGGAATATGCTTCTGCATATGCATCTATAATTGCTACTCATTTTGGTGGGAGAAGTTATTTTCCATCAGAAAAAGAAGTAAACGAAATAATAAAAAACAAATAGAATCATGATCGTAAACACACTAGAAGAACAAACTTTTGATTCGTTAAACCCAAACGTAGATATTTTATTCAGAAAAGGAATTGTATCTGATGAGATGGAAAAACTAATTGAAAAAGCACCTGAAAAGAAAGATGTAAAAATCGGATTAATTGGAATCGGTTTTGAATTGCATTTCGATTGGGAAAAAGCAAAGCGATCTTACACTGAAGCCATAGAACAAACTAAAAGTGTTTTTGGTGAAAACAATCAATTATTAGCTTTAAAAGAACCTGTACAAACCAAAAAGGAATTACTAAAAGTATTAAACGATTTTAATATTGAAGGTATGAGTGGTTTAATCATTTACCAAGCTTCTTACATTGCTGGTGATTTGGCTTTGGCTTTAGGAAATTGGTTAAGAGAAAACAAAATTCCTTTATTAAGTTGGTCTCATGATGAAATTACCGGAGGAAGATTAACAGCAAATAGATTGTGTGGGCAAAATTTTTTATTGAACATACTAAATTCGGTTGAAGTAAAATATTCTTGGGTTTTTGACAGACCAAAATCGAAACAACTAGACATTGTTTTAGACAAATTTATTAGAGTTGTAAGTGCTAAAAAAAGAATGCAACATGCAACTATTTTAATGGTTGGAGGAATGAGAGTTCCTGGGTTTTATGACTGTGAATTAAACGAAATGTCAATAGCAAAACATTTTGGTTTAAGTGTAGATCGAGTAGATATTGAAACCGTATGGAAACATGGAGAAAAATTTAAGAAAGAAGATGTAGATGCAATTGTTCAAAAATTAATCAACTCTAAATCGTGTAAATTTCAAGGAGTAACGGAAAGAGAATTGTTTTTATCAGTTCGTTTTAGTTTAGCTATCGCTGATTATACACGTAAAGGTGAATATATTGGAGTTGCTCTAAAAAATTGGCCTGAGTTGTTTGACAATTATCAAATTGCAGGTGATGGCGCGGGAGCTTTAGTACAAGATTTAGGAATTCCTGTTGCAGATGAATCTGATATGGGCGCCTTAATTACTATGGTTACTATGAATGAAATTAGTAACGGAAATGCATTGCCAACTCTAACAGACATGTCTATTCTTAACGACAAAGAAAATAAATTAGGAATGTGGCATTGTGGAGGTTCTCCAACAAAATTATTAAAAAAAGGTACAGGGTTTGAAGTTAGAAATCATAGTATTTTAGATAATTATGATGAGGAACAATCTTACGGAATGTTATTAGAATTCTTATTAGAAAAAGGAGACATTACAATTGCCAAATATCAATATCCACATGCTTCTAGTATGCTTTCTTTTGAAGGAGAAATTATAGATTCTCCCATGAGATTTAGAGGGGCTTATGGAGAAGTAAATCCAAAAAACGTTGCTGCTTCTTCTGTAGTTGGAACGATATTAAGTAGCGGATTAGATCATCATTGGATTATTGGAAGAGGACATATACAAGAAGACTTAAAAGAATTTAATCATTGGGCAAACATAGAGAATCTACAGTTTGTTGCACCTGGAACTACAGGAAGAAGTATTCAAAAAAACCTAAACTATTAAAAACCATACCATGAAAAAACAAAATTTAATACAATTACAAAAAGACTATAGAGCCGCTCAAAAATGTTTAATCGGTTTTAATGTAAATGATATTTACGATATGAAGGCTGTTGCATTGGCTGCAGAAGAAGCAAATTGCCCAGTAATGGTAATGACATATCCACCTGTTGTGGATTTAAACTCTAGTTATCTTTGCAAAAAAATGGTAGAAGGAATTCAGCCTTACACAAAACAACCTATTTATCTTCATTTAGATCATAGTGTTTCTGTAGATATGTGTAAACAAGCAATTGATGATGGGTATGATTCTGTGATGATTGATGGTTCTCAAAAAAGTTTAAAAGAAAACATTGCAATGACTAAAGAAGTTACTAGATATGCTGAATCTGCAGGTGTTTTAGTAGAAGCTGAAATAGGAAAAATAATGGGTAGGAATGTTGTTGTAAAATGCGATGATGATTTTTTAGCAAGTGTTGCAGACGTAAAGGCAATTGTTGAAGAAGCAAACCCTCATATTATGGCAGTTGGTATTGGTACTGCTCACGGATTTACACCTACTTCTCCAAAAATTCATTTTGATAGATTATTAGAAATATCAGAAGCTATTCCCAACCCATTAGTTTTACATGGTGGAACAGGAATCCCTGATTTAGATATCCAAAAAGCAATTACAATGGGAGTTGCAAAATTAAATGTAGGTACCATTGTTCATACAACATATATGAGAGAATTGTATAACGAAATTGGAAAAGATATAAATGGAGCTTATCCACCATTTTTAATGAAAGAGGTAATCCCGAGAATTAAAGATGTTGTTTTAAATCGTTTGGAAGCTGTAAATTTTAAAAACGAACTAGTATAAATAAAAAAGGGTTAATCAAATTAATTAACCCTTTTTTAATTCTTTAAATTATCTACCCATCCAACCTCCATCTACAAGAACAACAGAGCCGTTCATATAAGATGCAGCGTCTGAAGCTAAGAAAACGATTGGTCCTGCAAAATCTTCTGGTTTTCCCCAGCGTCCAGCTGGAATTCGTTCCAATATAGATTTATTTCTTTCTGGATTATTTTGTAAAGCTTCTGTATTATCTGTTGCAATATAACCTGGTGCAATCGCATTTACATTTACACCTTTTCCCGCCCATTCATTTGAAAAAGCCATAGTCATTTGTCCAATAGCACCTTTACTTGCTGCATAACCAGGTACAGTAATGCCTCCTTGAAAAGTTAATAAAGACGCTGTAAAAATTACTTTCCCAGAACCTCTTTTAACCATCTCTTTTCCAAATTCTCTTGTAAGTATAAATTGTGTCGTTTGGTTTACTTCAATAACTTTGTCCCACATTTCGTCTGAATGCTCAATAGCTGGGGCACGTAAAATAGTACCAGCATTGTTCACTAAAACATCAATCTGTGGATGATTTTCTTTTGCTTCTGTAATAAATTTGTAAACTGCTTTTCTATCTGAAAAATCACATTGATAAGCTGTGAATTTTTTCCCTCTTGCTTCAATTTCTTTTGAAACAGCACTACCTTCTTTTTCTAAAGATGCAGAAACGCCAATAATATTTGCACCTGCTTCTGCCAAGGCGATTGCCATTCCTTTTCCAATTCCCCTTTTACAACCTGTAACCAGAGCTGTTTTACCTTCTAAACTAAATTTATTTAATACACTCATTTTAATGTTCTTTTTGGGCATAAATATAGTTACATTCTTATAATTTTTAATACTCTATTACTATTTTAACTACCTCCACAAAGTCAGTAAGTTACTTTTATATATTATGTCAAATTATTTTATTTTTTACCTAATATTAAAAAGTATTCATTTGATTATTCAAAAACTAAATATTATGTTTTTTAGAGCATAAAAAAAAGGATAATTCAGTCATAAACCAATTTATCCTTTTTTAAAAACAAACAACTTCTTTAGTTTTTCACAATCTTATGTCTTGAATTTGATCCGTCTTCTGCAGAAATTTTTAAGAAATAAACTCCAGAAGCAAACTTTTCTACATTAAAAGTAACAGAAGCATCATCATACTTTTTAGAAGCTATCAATTGACCTTTAATATCAAAACAATCTATCTTATTAATTAACTTACTAGAATTAATTTTTACCAGCTCAAAAGAAGGATTTGGAAAAACATCAACCTTTAAATTGTTTTTAATATCATTAACAGACAAACTACTACTAGGTTTATATGTTCTAATCCAATCTATTTTAAATGTATGGTCTTCTGTATTTGCTAATTCTGTGTTTGTTGGTATAACAGACTTGCCATTTGTAGTTCTCCACCCTTGTTCTTCAACAGTTATCATAATATCCATTGCTTTAGATAGCCCTGTTCTAGTATCATTGCTTGAGTCCCCTTGATTTACTGAATTTGTATAATATAAAGGATCAATTTGATCTTTACCTTCTCTTTTAGTAACCTGAACACCATCTATAAAATGGTAAACATGCCAAGGGTCTTTCCAATAAACACCATACGTATGGTAATCATCTTTCCAATTAATGTTTCCTGCTCCGTCATTTCTAGTAATCCAAGTTGGATTTGGTGCTGGATTTCCATTTCCTGTTGATGTCTCACTTGGTTGCCAATCTTGAAAAGGTGATCTAATAAAAACATGATGACTAACATGCATTCTTTCTGCATACCAAGAAACATCTTCTTGTGCACTATCAGAATAAGTAGCACCATAACCTTCCATAAAATCTATTTCTTGAGTATCATCTGGGCTTAATAACCAAGCTCCATTTGCTAAAACAGAGTTCATTATTTTAATTTTTGCTTCAATATAAACAGGATATTGAATTGTATTATTAGAATGGATCGCACCTGCATTAACACTACTACTTAAATATCTAGTAGCTGTTAGTTTTAGTTCACCTCCATCAACTGATGAATGTTGTCTAGTCCATACTGTAGAACCAGGACCTGTCCAAGCATTATGATAGAAATCATCCCACTTACTTTTAAAAGTAGTTCCTTTGTTTGCAGCAGGAGCTGTATAATTAAAATCGTCAGAAACATTAGATTGTAACACCCAAGTATCTCCTCCATCTAATGTTACAGGAACTGCAATTCCGTTCCAATCTTGACTTGCTAAATTTGAAATACTAAACAAACTTATTAGTATTATTAATGTATTTTTCATCATACTCTTTATATTTTCAGCTAAACTAATTAATCTTGTAATTAAAAGTTGCTTTTTTAACTGAACTAAAACTTGACAAGCTAAATACTTCAACAAAACCTGCATAAAATTCACTATAAATCAACACCTAAGACCTTTACAACTATTTTTGAATCTAGGAAAATTCGAGAAAAAAAAAGAGATAACTCAATATAAAATTGAATTATCCCTTTTAAAATTATAAAATAAGCTTTACTTTTTACTCAAAACCTCTTGCAATTGGCATTTTTTGATCCGCTTCTGGAACTCCATCTTCACCACCTAAACTAGGGTAATATCTAAAGTAACTAGCCCAACCAAATTTTTCCTTCGTTTCAAAAGCTTCTAAACCAATAGCTCTTAATTCTTTTCTATCTTTTTCTTTATCTGCTACTAATAACATATAGTCATTTTCAGAAATAGAATTTCCATCTGCATCAACAAGAGAAATTTCTGTATAGAATTTATCTCCTATTACTCCTGGAACTTTACAAGAAACATCAACAAATTTCCCTGAACTATCTCCTCCAATTTCAGAAATATCAAACGTTTCTACTTTGAATACAGATTTATTATTATCCAAGTATTTGATAGTAACTTTACAGTCTTTAAATGATTTATAATAATCATTTACAACCCATAATTCTCCTTTAAATTCTTCTCCTGGTAACCAACGTCTATTATTGTGTTTCATCGTAACTAAAACAGGTTGATATGCTTTTCTCACATAGTCAAAAGATAATTTTTTCTCTTGATAATAATCTACAATTCCCCATTTCATATCTGGAGCAAAAGTGATATAGTGACAAATACAAACAGCACTTGTTTTAGGTTTTCTCGTTCTAAAATGCTCTAATGCATATTGAAAAATAACCCCTTGTGAAATTTGAGTAGCTTCAACAAATTTTTCTAAACCATCTCTACTTTGATCTCCTAAAACTTCAAAATTTAAAGTTCTTAGTGCATCAAAATCTGTCCAATGGTGTCCCCAACTTGGTCCTGGAGGCCATACTTCATCCGCAGGAATAAACTTCTTAATACTTTCTACATTCGGACAAGAAGAAATTGCTAATTCAGGAATTACTGCAAAATCTAAACTAGGGAAATATTCTTCCATTACAAACTCTCCTTCACCATAGAATAAATCATTCGCATGGAAACTTTCGTTTGGTTTAAAACCTAAATTTAAACCAACCTCATCACTTAAAGGTGAAGAAGGTATAAAATGTAAAGGTGTATAAGGTTTAATAGCCTCACCAAGTGCATTTACAAATTCTAAATTGTGTTCTGGGTCTGAAGCTGTCATAAACAATTCTTCTGAACCTTCTAATAACACTAAACAAGGATGATTACGTTGCGCTTTTACAGATGAAATAGCTTCTGCAAAAACAGCTTGTTTAAATTCTTCATCTTTTGGTAAAGACAAACTTGCTAATGGTAAAACATCTTGCCAAACTGTAATACCTGCTTCGTTACATAATTTGTAGAATAAAGGAATTTCTTCTGGATGCCAACCAAATATTCTTAAGTTATTAAAGTTACATTCTTTTGCTAAACGAATTAACTCTACATATTTACTTGGATGTGCACGACCCATAAAAATATCTGGTGGTCCTCCCCAAGTTCCTGAACGCATAAAATGACGTCTGTCATTAATCATAACTGTCCAAGGATTTTCTACCTGTTCTAAAGTAAACCCAGGATTGTGTACCATTTTTACTTCACGAATTCCAAAAGAAGTATCTGTTGTGTCTAATAAAGTATCTTCACCTTCAATAACAGTAACTTTAGCATTATATAAGTTTTGATCTCCTAAATCCCAAGGCCACCAAAGTTTTGCACCATCAATATCTAAACTGATTTCATAGTTATTAGTTCCTTTAGAAACTTTAACTTTTTGCTGAACTTGATACGTTTTAGATTCGAAATTTTCACCTTCAACTTCAATGTTAATAGCTATTTCTCTTTCAGCATCTTCATGATTTTTTAACTCAATTTCTACATCTAAACGAGCAGAATCTTCAGTTAATATAACCGGTTTTACATACGTATCTTCAATAGTAACCTTACCTGTTGCTTCTAAATAAACTGGTTTCCAAATTCCTGTTGGAGGTAAACTTACCCAATAATCTCCATGCCACGCAGGTTTACGTCCTGCAACTTGACTATATCTTCTTGGTGCTGGATGTAAACGAACCATTAAAACATTGGTTCCGAAACGCAAGTTTTCGAAACGAATATCTTCTGATACATCAAACTTGAATTTTGAAAACATTCCTTCATGAGAACCTAAAAATTTTCCATTCAACCAAACATCACATCCAAAATCTACACCATCAAAAACCAATTGAATGTGTTTCTCAAACATGTTTTTAGGTACATCGAACTGACGTTTATACCACCATTCATTTTCTGGAACCCATTTTGCTTTTACACTATTTCTTCCAAAATGCGGATCCTCTATTCTACCTGCTCTCCATAAATCTGTATACACATCTCCAGGAACTTTCGCAAAAGACCAATTAAATGAATCTCCTGTAATATCAAAGTTTAACTCATGAAAACCAACTTTAACACCTTCGTCTGGCCTTATACCTTCAAATTGCCATTTGTTTCCACTTAAATCAAAAACAACTTTTTCGTTAGACTCTTTGCCTTGTTCAGCTAAGTAGTCTCTTTCTTCTTGACTAATATTCTTCATTTATCTCTATTTTTATATTCTTATTTATCTTCTAATTTCCATGTTCTTACCCAATCAATTCTCATGGTATTAATTGTATCATCACCTAAATCTGATTTAGGAGGAAGACCACCTAGATAGTTTCCTTCATTCGTCCATAAATCAAATATTATTTCTAAATCACGCGTAAATTCACGACCTGCATATGTTTGTCCCCCTCTATCTTCACCTACTACAACACTTCCAGCAGGTTCTCCATTTAAGTAAAATTGAATGTGTTTAGCATCTTTCCACCAAACTCCGAAAGTTTGATATGCTTCATTCCATTTTACTCCTTTTAAAGGATTATTATTTGATAAATTGGTGTTTATAAAATTGTCTTCATCTCTAATTTCCACTGGAGATTTACTTGCATCAGCATGAAAATATTGCGAATTCATTCTTGTTGGAAATTCAGGTTGACAACCATTGCAAGAAGGTTTTGAGTTGTTCTCGATAATATCAATTTCATCTCTGTTATTAATATCACCATTATTTAACCAATATGTATTGTAGGCAGAAATGTGAGAAGATTTTATTCTAGCTTCTGTGTACATAGGATATTGTGTTTCAGCTATAGAATGAATTCTTGCTGTTTGAAACCATCTCCCATCAGGGTTACTTTCATTTAAAGTTGCTTTTAACCACAATTTACCGTCTGTAACTCCTGAGTTTTGTATAGACTGAGACATGTAAACGGGAGCAGGATAATTCCAAGTAGATTTAAACCATTTACTGCTATCCCAAGAATCAAATTCATCAGACATCGATTCAAACTTTACCCATTTTTTATCTGTTGGAGTTGTATCTTCAATAGAAACAAATGAAGGAAGACTTGGATCAATATTACTAAAAGCACTAGCACTTGGTGCAAATTTTGTTACAGTTATTGCAACCGATGCAGAATCTACATCACCATCAACATCTGTTATATTATATGCAAAACTGTCATCTCCAAAATAATCAGCATTAGGGATATATTCAAAAACACCATCACTTACTTCAGTTATAGTACCATTAGTTGGATCAGTTTTTATACTATAATTATCAGTACCTCCACCATCATTTCCTAAATGATCATTTGAAGCTACATTTACTTGATTTGAAGTCCCAGAGCTACTATTTTCATCAACACTTAAAGTGTCATCAACTGCTGATGGTGTATCGTTTATTTCTTGTGGTTCTTCGGGCTCTGTTGAGCTACTTCCGCAAGCAACTATAACTATCGTAGTTATCAATAAAATAATTAAATTTGTTTTTATATATCGTTTTTTTAATCTCATGGTTTTTATTTTTTTGATAATGATTGATTAGAATTCTTGTTTTCTAAATTGTTATTCTTTCTATATTCATACATAGAATAGGTAGTTTCTTTTACTTTTTCTATAAAATCTTCATGAGGATTGTCTGTAATATCAACAAAACCTACATTATAGTTTTCTCCATCAAAACGTCCAGTATTTGGTTCATCTATATATTGAAACCAATGAGCACCAACGATATTTGGGTTTCTTAATGCTCCTTGTATATAACTTTTAAACATTTCTCCTCTTTCTGTTTGGTCTTTTGCAGCTTTAATTCCTACATGTAGACTTCCTCTATCTAAAGCACCAAACTGAAACTCACCAATCATAACTGGTTTATCAACTCCTTTTGGTAACGAAAAATCTGCAATGCTATATTCGTATTTATTAAAGCTCATAATATCTAAATAATGACTCGCAGCTGTTAAAACAACATCATTATTTGCCCAAGCAAATCGGCAACCTAAATAGTTTTGATTTGGAGCAACCGATTTTAACTCTTCATTAATAGTTCTAAAATATGTTTCTGCAATTCTCTTATAAAAATTAACTAAATCTGTTTTTGCGAATTCTCTATTAGGTATTTCTGTAGATGTTAATAAATGTTCCCAAGATTTATAAGACGATTTCCAAGAGATGTTTAAAGCATTAACCATTTTGTATTTCTTTTTTAAATCATTGATGAATTCTATCTTTGCAGGTTGATTTTCTGGACTTTTTAAAGTACCAACAGCCAAAGAACCTAACTGCCCCCAAGACAATTCGTTATCAACAAAAAAACCTAAACACCAAGGATCATTAGCTCCTCCTTTTTGAGATTCTACAGAATTTCTAACAGCTATTCTAAAATTAGGATCAAACACATCATGAAACTTTCCCCAAAAACCTTCTGAACCTTTTATTTTAGGTGTATCTTTTATCCAAATAGAACCAACATATGCTGTTCTTTTTTGTTTTGTTACTCCTATATCAGACATAAAACCAACGGTATTCATCCCCCAATCTTTTATTCTTTTATGAGCAACATCTTGAAATGTTTTTAACCAATCATCACCATATTTTTTATATAAATTATTCTGATAAAAGTTAAACGTTTTATATGGTCTCTTATCTTTATAAAAACCATGGGTTGCATAATCTACTTCTTGATAAAACTGAGCAGAAGAATCGTCTTTTTTTGGTAAATATTCAAAATAATTTTCTCGTTGAGAAACACCTGTAAAAACTGAGTTTGAAGCGACACAGTTTAAACCTGCTGTCCAAAATAAATATCCTTCTGGGTCCACCATCCACCATTTATCTGCTACTTTTTCTGTTCTAAAAAAACCTGTTGCTTTTAATTTTGGTCCTTTTAACCAACCTCCAAAAGTGGCTCTATCTTTTGGCCCTTTACCGTTTTCTAAATAAGCTAATTCTGCCTTAGCAAATTCTTTAATTTCTTTATCAGAATGAATTTTATTTTTCCAATCTTGATGTTTATATTGTCCATATTTATCTATGAAAGGTAAAAATCCATCAGGGCTTTTTTCTTCATATTTACCAACAGCTCTAACATTATCAATTGTAAAATTATTAGGTTCTGTATTGTATCTAGAACAGAAAGTTAGCTCAGTAACTTTCGTTAAATCTGCTTTAATCTGTCCAGGAACTCCACGTAAACCATTAATCTTTATTTGTGGTTTAAAAATCCAAGGAGTCCAAGCTAAATTAACAGTGATTGTTTTACTTTCTCCTGGTTTTAAATCGATATAATCTGAACAATACCATCTTAACAATCCATCAGGATCATTACCAACAAAAAGTTCTACTTGCATTTTTTCATCACCCACATTAGAAACATCTGCTTTTACTTGATAGTAAGAGGACAAATTCCAAGGTTTTCCGTTAGGGCTCATTAATTTTACGCCCGTTTCTCTTAATGTATTTCCGTTGTTAACTTGTAAATAATTATTTTTTTCTGATGAAATAATTTCGAAAGTTGCATCTTGAGGTTTTACTAATTGAGTTTGAGTTTCATTCTCAAAGTCAAATAAAACCATACCATCTTCATTTGTAGAATCATTTTGTGAAATATTACTTTTAGAAGAATTACAACTCATGAAGTTAAAGTTTATAATCAACCCAATTACTATAATCAGTTGCCATTTATTCTTTTGAAGAATATCCATTGAAGTTTTTATTTTAGTTAATTTCTTCATTTTTTATCGTTTTTATTAGAGCAGTTCTTTTATTTTTTAAAATACAGAAATATTTTTAATTTCCCATGTGCCACTATCTGCATTACAAGCAGGTTGCACTGCCATTTGCATTAACCTAGCATTAACTTCTTTAAAATCTAAAAGGTTAATAATGTATGTTACATATTCTGTACTATTTGACTTTATTGGGATTGTAATCCATTCTTGTTTTTCCCAATCAATTGATTTTGTACCTGAAGTCCAAAAACTGGCATCTTCATTTCTAGAATAGATAGCTACTTTCATTTCGGTTGCAGCACTATTATTTTTGATTGTATAAGAAATTTTATTACAAACTCTCGTATCTGTATATAACCAAGGCGCACTTTCTATAATTGCTTTTTTGCCTGATAAATTACCAGTAAGTATTCCTTTTTCTTTTAAATTTACTGTTGTACCTTGTAATGATTTCCAACCCATTGTACTGTTTTCAAACTTCCAGTTTCTTCCAGGACCGGGATACATTCTATCATCCTTAGGGATAATTACAGTTCCATCTTCATTAAAGAACACAGGTTTTAGACTTGCTCCGCGATAAAAAGCACTGATGTCATGATTTTCTTGTAACACATACCATTGCTGGTCTTTCCATTGAAAAAAACTTGTATGACCCCCTGCTAAGAAAGCTCCTTTAAAATTGTATGGACCATATAATTTTTTAGACATTGCATATTTGTTCCCATAAACTAAATAATACCAATCTCCTCTTTTAAATAACGTTGGTTTATCATCTGTAGAAATTTCTTTTCCTGTTGCATCAATAACAGAAATAGAAGTTGGTTTACTTTCTAAAGACTTCATATTTTTAGATAATGTGGCCATGTAATAGGTGTTCACTCCAAAACAAATAGTGTAGACATCGTTTTCTATATATATTTCTGGGTCATATGGATTGACAGGTACAATTCCTTTTGGTAATAAAGGTTTTCCTAATAAATCTTTGTATTCTCCATCTATTTTATCTGATACCATAACACCAGTATCTATATTTCGATTTGAAAAAAACCAATAATATTTTCCATCTCGTTCACAAATATCACCTGCCCAACAATTTGGTTGATCACCAATATAAGTTTGAGTAGGTAGAATACTTTTATGGAAATTCCAATTTATTAAATCTGCGGATGACCAAATTTCCCATCTATCCATTGGAAAAGCACTTTTTGCATCCCAGGATTTATCATGACCAGCAATTATAAAAACGGTATCATTTTTAACCCAAGCATGAGGATCTGCCATACCATGTTCTGGTACAATTATATCTACTTTTAAAGCATTTGGATTAACGCCTACAAATAGTTGCTTTTCTTGTTTACAAGAAAGCAATATTATAACACAAATAAGTAAAGTTGATATATTTTTCATTTTATTAATCTTTAGCTAAATACATAATTATTTAACTAACATTTCTTCTAATTCTTCCAAAGATTTTCCTTTAGTTTCAGGTACTTTTAACCAAATAAAGACGAAACCTATCACTGCAAATATTCCGAAAAGTAAAAATGTACCTGCATTACCCAGCGATGCTAATTCCCAAGGAAATAACAATTGAACTAAAAAGCCAACACCAAGATTTATAAACCCAACAAATGCAATAGCAATACCTCTAATCTTAGTTGGAAATAACTCTGAAAATAGCACCCACATTACTGGACCTATAGACATTGCAAATGCCCCAACGAATCCTATAATTCCGATAAGAATTAAAAGCGTATTCATTTTGGCAGAAGCTGTAACAAGGGTAGACTCATGTATTCTTGCACTTTCTTCACCTAAAGTTGAAACTATTGCAGCTTTAAAGTCAAGATCGTTTTCAAATACTTTATCTTGAAGTTGCACAATTTGGTCATGATTAATTTCTTTTGGAAGATTTGCTATTGCTTCTTGTGAAAGCGTATAAGTAGCATCATTAAATCCATAACTTAATAAAAATAAACAAATAGAGATCCCTGCCATTCCAATAATTAACAAAGGTTTTCTTCCAAATTTATCAATAACTAGCATAGCTACTATTGTAAAACCTAGGTTTGTTACACCTACTAAAGCAGCCTGTATAAAGGATGCATCTGTACCAATACCTGTTTGTTCAAAAATCATTGGGGCATAAAACAAAACAGCATTAATACCAACTATTTGTTGAAAAACACCAACAATTATTCCTATGATAATTACTTTACGCATTGATTTTTTAAACAAATCACTAACCTTAGATTTTGCTTTATTCTTATCTTCATGAATATTTTGTTCCACTGCATTCATTTGTAAAACTGCTTCTTCTTCAGAAACCACCTTTTTCATGATTGTTAAAGCCTCTTCTTTCTCATTTTGAGTCATTAACCACCTTGGACTTTTGGGTACCAAATTTAACCCTAAGTAATAAAAAATTGCAGGAACAGCTTCTAAACCTAACATCCATCTCCAATTCCATTTATCAAAACCTAACGTTTTAGTCCATTCTGCATCAGAGTTTCCCCATTTAAGAATTAAATAGTTTGTAAAAAATGCGATAGAAATACCCAATACAATGTTTAGTTGATTGAAAGAAACTAATTGACCTCTTTTTTCTGGAGGCGCAACTTCAGCAATATACATTGGTGCTATAATTAATGCTGCACCAACAGCAAAACCACCAATCATTCTAAAAATAATTAACCAAAAGAAATTCCCTGCTAAGGCAGAACCCACAGCAGAAATTGTAAATAATATGGCTGCAAATTTTAAAATTCTTCTTCGTCCATGTTTATCACTCATTGGGCCAGCAATTAGCATTCCAACTGCTGCTGTTAAAGTAATTGAACTTACTGCCCAACCTAATTGAAGTTTTGTTAAATTGAATTCTGGTTCAATAAATTTTACGACTCCAGAAATTACTGAAGCATCAAAACCTAATAAAAAGCCACCCAAAGCAACAATAGCTGCAATTTTTATTACAAAGAATTTTTTACTCGACATATTTTTAGTTTTAGTTAATACGTTTTTATTATGTTGTTTATTCTCCTTTTGCTGTATGATGTGTCATTTCCCAAGTTGTAAACCTTTGGATATATTGATAATCATCATTCATATATTTATGTGTTAAACCCCAACGTAAAATATGAGTAGGATGAACTTCTGCATCTACAGATCTGTTTAAACCGATTGCATGAGGAGCTCCTTTTATAACACTTTTAATTTCAAAATTAATGCCATCTGAAGACCATTGAACTGTGTTTTTTTCTGGTCCATCTGTAGTAATTAAAGATGCAATTCCGTCATTATATTTCCAAACACAAATTTCATGTCCGCTATTTGAAATAGGATTGTATTCCGATTTCACATAAGGTCCTTTTGGGTTATCAGCAATAGCAACTCCATGCCTTATTTGTCTTCCTCCAAATGTGATCGCTTCACCCATTTGTTCTCCTTTGTAATACAAATAGAATTTACCTTTAAAAGGTATAATACAAGGGTCATGTACTTTATGACTATCAAAATCTCCTTTTTTCTCTACTGCAAATCTATTTTGAGTTTCACCTTTCCAAACACCATTATCAGCAGGTTTTAAGATTGGTTCCTCACTTTTTTCCCAAGAACCATAAGGTGTATTTGACCAAGCCAAACCAACTTCATTTTTTATACGAACTGTATAATCTCCTTTTATAGTTTGATATGATAAATAAAACATGCCTTCATGCTCCATAACTTCTGGTGTAAAAACAGAACGATTATCATAAGTTCCAGATTCACCTCTTTCTACAGCTAAACCTTCTTCTTTCCAGGTAATACCATCATAAGAAGTTGCGTACCAAATATCACATCTATCCCAAGGAAAAACTTTGTCTTCAGCAATGTTCCCTCCAAATCCTTGAGTTGGCCCAATACTTCTGCTGTACCAAACAAAATATTTTCCTTCAAACTTTATAATAGCACTAGGATCTCTTCTTACCACTCCTTCTTCATAAGCTAAATCACCTTTCAAGTCTTCAATCTGATAATCAAAAAACCAATCTTTACCCAAATTTGTTGGCCATTTTAAAGCTCTTTTACTTGCTGCGCTTAACTTACCTTTATTCGTAATTCCTAAGAAATCTTGCTGCTCGTCTGTTATTTCGATACTCATATTTAAATTTTATTCTTAATATTTAAACTTAAAAACAGTTGCACTTTTATATTCTTCTCCTTTTTTTGTTATCGATTTTGGTGAATTTTTAATATTCGGACCATTTGGATACCGCTGTGTTTCAAAACAAAAACCGCTATATTTTCCAAATTTCTGACCATTTTCTCTTTCTAATTTGTCTGAAGTATACGTTCCTGTATAAAATAGTACACCAGGTTCTGTTGTTGATACTTCTAACGATCTACCACTTTCTTTACATAAAAATTTAGCTACTTTTTTTAATTCAAAATCACTCTTATTAAAAATGTAATAATGAGCAAACCCATCATTCATTTTTTCTTGTATTTCCTTAATTTTTTTAGGACTTCTTAAATCATCGACTTCATTATCTAGATGTACAATTTTATCTAGAGCTGAACCGGTTTCATCCATTGCCAACTTTTTGTTTGCCAAAATTGTAACCTCATGATTTTCTATTGATTTATTAAAACCTGATAAATTAAAATAGGTATGATTCGTTATTGCTAAGGGAGTATCTTCATCAGGAACTGCATTATATTCTATACGAAGTTCATTTGCATTTGTTAAAGTAAAAACCACTTTAATAATTACATTACCTGGAAATCCTTCTTCAAGATTTGCACTAACTAAAGACATCTCAATACTTGCTTCATTATTGTTGTCTACAATTTTAGCATCCCATATTTTTTTATCAAAACCTTCAACACCTCCATGTAAATTATTGTTACCACAATTAGTGGCTAATTGATAAGTTGCTCCATTTAAATCAAATTTAGAATCTTTAATTTGTGCACAATATCTTCCAACAGTACTTCCAAAATATGGAGCGTTTGTTTTATATTCTTCTGAAAAATAATTCTCAAATTTGTTAAAACCACAAACAACATCTTCTAATACCCCATACTTATCCGGCATAATTAGAGAAGTAATTGTAGCTCCGTAATTGGTTATTTTTACTTCAAAACCATTACTGTTTTTTAAACAAAATAGATTTACCTCTTGCTCTTTAAAAGTTCCAAATATTGATACTGTAGTACTCATTAATATATTTTATTTAATGCTATTAATTTTGCTTATAAGAAGCAAGTTTGTCCCAATTAAATTCTACTCCAACTCCTGGTGTATTAGGTGCTACAGCTCTATGATTTTCTACCACTAAAGGTCTCATTGTATATTCATCAATAGGAAAACTATGTACTTCTAACCAACCTGCATTGGGCTGAGAAGAAACTAAACTTACGTGCAATTCTTGCATTCCATGAGAACAAGCTGGTATGTTATTTTTGTCTGCTAATTTTGCTGCAGCTAACCAACCTGTAACACCTCCACAATTGGATGCATCTGGTTGTACAAATGCTAGTTTAGATTGCTCCATAGCATATTCAAATTCATGAATAGTATGTAAGTTTTCTCCCATTGCTAAAGGAAAACCTGTTGCATTAACGATCTCTGCATATCCTTTGTAGTTATCAGGAATTGTAGGCTCCTCAAACCAAGTAATATTATATTCTTTAAAACCTTCAATTGCTTTAATTGCTTTTTCTACACTCATAGAATAATTAGCATCTACCATAAAAGTAACATCTGGACCAATAAATTCTCTTACTGCTTTTATACGATCTAAATCTTCTTGTAAATTTTCTCTACCAATTTTAATTTTTACTGCATTAAAACCATTTGCTAAATAAGTTTTCATGTTTCCTAGTAATTTCTCTAATGGAAACATTAAATCAATTCCACCACAATATGCTTTACAAGTATTATTTGTTCCACCTGCAACTTTCCATAAAGGTTGATTAAGTTTTTTACAACGGATATCCCACAAAGCAATATCTATTGCAGAAATTGCGAAAGAAGCAATTCCGCCACGACCTACATAATGAATGTGCCATTCTAAAAAATCGTAAATACTTTCAATATCATCACCATCTTTACCAATTAGCGCTTCTGTAAAATCGTATTCTACCATTGCTTTTATAGCACGACCACCTTTACCTCCAGTATATGTATAACCAGTTCCTTCACTACCATCTTCTAAAGTAACTGTAACGGTTACTAATTCAAAATGAAAATGGTCTCCATGTTTAGCATCAGAAAGTACTTCTGCTAAAGGAACTTTAAATAATTTGGTTTCTATCTTTGCTATTTTTGTACTCATTACATTGTTTTATGGAATAAAAAATAAACGGGTTTTTACAGCATTTATAAAAACCCGTTTTATTAAATATTAAATTTCATTCTCTCCTTTTACATAACCAAAGTTTGCAAGGATTCCTCCATCAACATATAAAACTTGTCCATTAACAAAATCTGCTGCTTTAGAAGCTAAGAATAATGAAGCATTACCTACATCTTCTGGTTCTCCCCATCTGTTTGCAGGTGTACGTGTCATTACCAAATCGTTAAATGGGTGACCGTCAATACGAATCGGTTCAGTTTGAGCAGTTGCTATATAACCAGGCCCAATTCCGTTTATTTGAACGCCATATTTTGCCCATTCACAACACATATTAGCAGTCAATAATTTTAAACCACCTTTTGCTGCTGCATATGCTGATACATTTTGACGACCATAAACGCTCATCATAGAACACATGTTTATAATTTTACCTTCTCTACGCTCAATCATTCCTGGAGCAACACGCTTCGCCATAATTAAAGGCGCAACTAAATCTACATTAAGTACTTGCTCAAAATCAGAAATTGGCATATCTAAAATTGGAATACGCTTGATAATCCCTGCATTATTAACAAGAATATCTATAGGACCTACTTCTGCTTCAATTTGACTAATTCCTTTATCTACACCTTCTTCACTACAAACATTGAAGTTAATTGTAAAAACATCAATACCTTCTTTAGCGTATTCTGCTTTACAAGATTCTAGTTTTTCATCATCAATATCGTTAACACACAGTTTAGCACCTGCTCTAGCCAAAGCTTTCCCACAAGCCATTCCAATTCCGTGAGTTCCTCCCGTTACAAGAGCGACTTTACCTGATAAATTAAATAATTCTTTCATTATATGTTTTCTTTTGTTTTTATTATTTCTTAAGGTTATAAACTACAATCCATTAGTACTTTCATTCCGTCAGGATTATTGTCTATGTTTTCAAAAACTTGTTGAATGTTACTTAAAGGCTGCACATCAGTAATCATATCGATGAAAGGCAACTCATTTGCAGTAATTAATTGGATCGATTTTTCATAATCTTCTTTTTCATAAACTCTAGCTCCAATTAATTTTAATTCTTTCCAGAAAAATTTGAATAAATCAACTGGTTTTTTCTCACCATGAATTGCTACCATCAAAATTCTACCTCTAATACCTGCAACTTCAGTCATTACATCTAATGCGGGTTGAACTCCTGCAACTTCAAAAACAACATCTGCTAAACGTCCGTCAGTTTTTTCTCTTACATATTCCACTAAATCAATATCTATTGGACTTACTGCATCAAAACCTAATTCTTTTGCTTTGGCAATACGTTTTGGGTTTACTTCAGAAATAATTACATCTGCACCAACTTCTTTAGCAACCATAGCAACTAATAATCCTATTGGACCACCACCTAAAACAACTGCAGTTTCTCCTTTTACTAATCCGCTTAAGCGAACATCATGAGTTGCTACAGATAAAGGTTCTATTAATGCTGCTAATTTTAAATCGGTAGTATCTTTTAACTTGTGAAGCGTAAATGCAGGAACATTCCAATATTGTTGCATTGCTCCTGGGCTATCAATTCCAATAAATTTTAATTCCTCACAGATGTGATTAAAACCTTTGTCTGATGCTTTTACTTTTCTGTCATCTAACGGACGAACAACTACTTTTTCACCAACTGAAAAACCAGTAACACCTTCTCCCACTGCATCTATAACTCCAGACATTTCATGGCCAATAGTTTCTGGTGTATTTACTCGTTTATCCATCATTCCATGATAGACATGTACATCTGTACCACAAACTCCTACATAAGCTACTTTAATTCTTACTTCACCTTGTTCTGGAGCTGCGATTTCCTTGTCTATAACACTAAAGGTTTTATTACCTTCATATTGTGTTGCTTTCATCTTATTGAATTTTAAATTATTATCTTTTGTTAAGAGAATAATCTTCTTTAAAATGAATTTGGTTTTTACAAATACGAATTCAACCCAAGAAAATTATTCTTAGGTTAAAAGTATATGAAACAGTTTGGAAATAAATGAAAAGAGACTTGACAAAAACTTTACTAAATGTAATTGTCAAGTTGTTCAGTTTGGTAAAAGCCTATATTCTATAGAGAATTAATGTATTCTTCTAAATTAACATTTCTTTCTAGGCTCATTTTTTTACGTATTCTATGTCTTACTGTATGCACTGATTCTACAGAAATACCAAGTAATCTTGCCATATCTTTACTAGAAAAGTTTAATTTAATTAAAGCGCAAATTTTTTGATCTCCTTGACTTAATTTAGGGAATTTAGCAAAAATAACATCATAGAATTCTTTATTTACATCTATAAAACGCATCTTAAAATCATCCCAGTTTTTATTATTATTGACAGAGACAGACCTTAAAACTTTATTTATTTCATGAATTTTTACTTTATCGCCACCTTCTCTAACTCTTGTTTTCAATTCTTTTAAGAACTCATCTTTCTCTATCAATTGTAATGCAGAAGTAGCTAGTTCTTTGTTTTTTAGAGACAATAGTTCTTTGGTTTTTTCTATTTCTAATTCTTTTGTTTTTCTTATTAATTCTTTTTCTGCATGATGTTTTGCTCTTAAATGTTTAAAAAAGAAGAAACCTAATACAAGTAAGAATATTAAAGAACCGATAAGAATAATTCTTTGCAGCTTAATGATTTGATCCTCTTGCTCTAAATGCTTAAGATACTGTTCTTTAATTATTTTTTCTTGTCTTTCTTTCTCTAACCTGTAATCATCTTTTATTTCTAATAAAGACTGATTTTCCTTACTTCTACTATCAAAAAAAATACGATCTAGCTCTTTAGCTTTTTTTAAGTTTTTAAAAGCTTTTTGATAATTATTTTTTAATAAAAATACGTCGGATAATTTCTCATATACTAAAGGTGTAAAATCTATATGACTTTTATATTCTTCTGAAACCTTTAATGCTTTTAAATAGTATTTTTCGCTCTTATCAACGTCACCTAAACTCTTATAAGCATCTCCCCAATACTTGTAAACAAGCACCATATAAGATGGTGTATTCGTATTAAACCAAGGGTAGATGTCTTCCATTATCTTAAGAGCTTCTTTTTCTTTGTGCTCTTTAGTAAGCAGAATTGCTTTTTCAAAATCTAAATAAGATTTTGGTGTCAAAGATTCTTTTGCTCTATAATAGAGATAACTTGAGTCTAAATATTTTTTTGCTAAATCCGGCTTATTCAACTCTCTGTAGGTAGCTGCAATAGAATAATAATATGAAACTAACCTTGCTTTGTTTTTAAGACCACGAGAATCTAACATTTTTTTCTGTAACCCTAATGCCTTTGTTAAAAACTCAATTGCTTTATCTTCTCTTTTATAATAACTATAAACCCTTCCTAACCGATGATAAATAACAGATTTTACTCCATTATTTTCAATATTATCCATTAACAATAATGCTTTCCAAAGTACATCATATGACTTGGCATATTTAGCACTCGTTTCAAAAACAAAACCTTCTTGAAATAATGCTTGTATAGCATTTAAGGTATCTTTAGATTGTAAATAAAGCGAGTAACTTTTCTCGAACAAAACAACAGAACTATCTGGATTAGAATTCTTTAAACTAAATGCTCTTTGATATATTTCTTCAGCTTTATTTGATTTTTCTTGCGCATAAAAATCAATAGATTGAATTAGAAAAACAATACTTATTAAAAGAAAAAAAAGTGGCTTAAAATTCATAAAATCAATATAAAATGTAAAAAAGGTTTAGTCAAAAATTACTTTTATCAAGCTAAAGGTAACTTATTGTTTTAAAAAAACAATAAGTTATTACTGACTTTTTAATTTTTGTTGAAAAATGAAATAAAACTAAGTACAACACATAATGTTCAGTATGCTTGTCAAGTTTTTGTCAAGTTTATTATTAATCTGATTTAAAGTACACTAAGTTATTGTCAAGTTCACAACCGTAAAGATATTTCAATAAAAAAGTATTTTACCGCATCAAAATACTTTTTATGAAAAAATTACTACTTATAATTATTGTTGCATTTACATCAAGTCTAATCGCACAAACATCAATTTCAGATTTTGAAACTGATGATATTAATAATCCTAAACCAGATTGTGACGCTACAGCAGAATGGCTTACAGACCCAAACGTACCTTTAATTTCTTTAGTCGTTAATCCTAAAAACACTGGCATTAATACAACAATGAACTCTGTTAAGTATACAGAAACTGCTAGTTCAAATAAAAACAACTCATTACAGCTTGCTTTTAATGGAAATACCACAAAAACAGGGTTTGCTTTATCTGCAAATAAGTTTTTTAAATTCATGGTATATTCTCAAAATAAAACAGATTTTGATATCACTTTACATTTAGGAAATGGAAATGTAAATCATTTTGAAATTACTAAAAGTTTTTCAACAACATTAAATACTTGGACAGAAGTAGAGTTTGATTTCTCTGGTAATGATACAGACGCAGTAATAAATAATGCTGGAGGATGGATATCTAATATAAGAATTCATTTTAACGAAGGTACAGTTGGTGCTGACGATGTTTATTTTGTAGATGAAATCGCAATGACTCCAACATCAACAGTAACTCCTGTTGTTGCAGATATTTTAACAGTTCCTGCAACTTTGCAAACATTAACTCCTATCACAACAAATTATATAGTTTCTGGTAGCTTATATAAAAGATTAGACGTTCAATTAACCTCAGCTACTAGTTATGCAAATTTCTCTTTATATGCAGATGGTAAAATTATTGCTGATAATATAGATGTTTCAGGATCTGGCACTTTTTCTTTAAATAGTATTGTAAAATTTTCTGTAACAGGTGCAACAGAATTAAAGTTAGCAGCTACAGGAAGTGATTTAATAATAGATAGTTTTAGTTTAACAGATGTTTCTAATGTTGTAATTCCTGAATATTCAGATGAAACTGCTGCTGCAGGAATTATAGATGAACCAAGTTTAAAATACGCAGGTCCAACAATTGCAGATATGGATAATGATGGTGATTATGATTTAATCTTAAATAACCATAATGATTCACCAAGTAAATTGTATTGGAATGATGGTGATGGAACATTTACAAAAAACGCTACAGATTTATCTCTTTGGACATTAATGGATTTACATGGTTCTGCAGCTGCAGACTACGATAATGATGGAGACTTAGATTTACTGATCACCTTAGGTGGTGGAAATGGATCCGCTCCTACCCCTCCTGTGTTCTACAAAAACAATAATGGTACTTTAGAAAGAAGTGATGCAGCTGTAGGAATTACAAAAGGAGCAAGAGGTCGTTCTCCTAGATGGGCAGATTTAGATTCTGATGGAGACTTAGATTTAGTACTTATAAATGCTGAAGGAATAAATGGGGATAATGGAGAACAACATATTTTCTATAGAAATAAAGGTGATGGAACTTTTGAAACTATAAATGTTGCTGGTGTTGAAGATGCAAATGGAGAAAGAATTTTACTAACAGATTTAGATAATGATCATATAGACGATATTGTAATTTTCTCTCCACTATCAATTTGGAAAGGAAATGGAGATTTCACATTTACGGATGTTTCTACAGCATGGTTACCAGCCGATTTAGTTGGTAGTTATTCTATTATATCTATGACAGATATTGACATAGATAATGATGGAGATTTAGATTTATATTTAGCGAAAGGGCAAGGCTATTTTGGAATTGCAGATAATAATGCTACCGACTTTTTACCACAAATAAAAAGGTTAGATATGAGAGTATCTGGTAGCCAAGGAACTTTACCTTTTGAAGTAAAAGCAGACAACTCAATTACACTTTCTGGTTTCGAATTTGTAACGAGAAATGCTTATGCGGAAGGTTATCCTGTGTTTCTAGGAAGCGCAAAGCAAGAAAACACCATAGCGGATAAAACAACTACTTTAGAAATAACACAAGCTGCTGCAGATGGTTGGCCAACTGCAAGAACGGAAAACGGTTTCTACATTGGTCATACAGGAAATGGTGTTTGGAAAATGGAATTTGTTCGTAATGCAGATATATTTTGGTCTATTCATGCTAGAATTGATGATGTAACAGAATTTACACCAACTGGTTGGATACCAAACAACAGAAACTACCAAGATGTACTATTAATGAATAACAATCAGACTTATACCAATGTTTCTGATGCTTGGAATATCCCTAAGGGAGGAAATCATTGGGGTGTAACTAAAGGAGATTTTAATAATGATAGTTTTGAAGACTTATATGTGTATCGTTTTGGGTATTTAACAAATAGAGTTTCAGATTACATGTTACTAAATACAGGACAAGGTAAATTTGAAATTACAACTTCTCATACTGCAAATAACAGAGGTGCTTCTAGTCATGGAGATATGGGGCAAGCTTTTGATTATAATCAAGATGGAAAGTTAGACATTCTAAATGGTGATGATGAATATGGTATTTGGCACATGTATAAAAATAATATGTCTAATAGCAACAATTATGTAACTGTAAATGTTGGTTATGCTCCAAATTCTAATGTAGATCCATTAGGTGCAGAAATTACGGTAACAACAGATAACAAAGTTTTTAAAAGAAGAGTTGGTTCTTCTGGTGAAGCACATTCACAAAGTTTATTAAACATTGCGCATTTTGGCTTAGGACAAGAAAATCATATTGTTAAAGTAGAAGTAAGATGGAGAGATGGTGAAATGTTAACCATTCTTGATGAAGGCGTTAATAAAACAATAGATACTAATACTGTAGATCCAACAGATATTACAATAACACCTAACCCATTAGAAGTAAGAGTTGGTGAGGATGAAGGTTTATCATTAGCTTTCTTACCAGTAAATGCAAGTCAAGATGTTACTTGGTCTTCTAGTGATGAAACAATTGCAACTGTAGATAATGAAGGTAATGTAACAGGAGTACTGGAAGGTACAGTTACAATTACGGCAACTTCTATTCCTGCAAATACCATTTCTGGTTCTGCTACTATAAATGTAGTTGCTTGGTATGGAATTAATATTGCATCTATAACAATAACTCCAGAAACTGCGGATATAGTTGGTGGACAAAAAATAACACTTACATCAGAAATTACTCCAGCAAATGCAGACGATTTAACAATAACTTGGTCTAGTTCTGATGACGCAGTTGCAACTGTAAATTCAAACGGACAGGTTACCGGTGTTATAAGTGGTACCGTTACAATAACAGCAACTACAACAGATGGCAACAAAACCGATACCTCGGAAATTACAGTTACAGAAAGCGTAACTGCTTCTTTAACTTTTTATGATGCATCTAAATACACAACAACTGCATTTAGTACTGGAGGTGATTTAGTGATAACCACAAATTACCATGCAGGCTCTGGCCATAAAGTTATTGCTAAAGAATATGGTGGAATTAAATATTGGTTAAGACACCTAAATGCTGGTTGGGTTCCTCAAAATGATTATTTAGTAGTAGATGCTTCTGCATTAGATACTGAATCAGGAACCTCTACAGCAACTATTTCTTTAGAAAACGCAATACCAACTGCAGATTTACCAAGTGGAGATTTCTATTGGTTATGGATAACTTTTTATTCAAGTGATGGAGACAAACATATAACCCTGCAAGCACTTAATATAAATATTGTAGAAGGCTCTTTAAATGTTATTGATATTAACAAAAATGGCTTGCTTTTATATCCAAACCCTGCAAACACCCATTTATTTGTGAATCCTGATTTAAGTAATACTTTTTTTAAAATAATTGATATTCAAGGAAGAAAAGTTTTAAAATTAAAATCAGACAATTCTGGTAGAATTGATATTAATAATCTTGCTCCAGGAATATACTACTTAAAAAACAATAACAAAACAGGAAAATTTATAAAAAAATAATCAGATTTCTAGAAATCTGTTTTATAATTAACTAAAATCAATTATTAACTAAAAATGAAAAAAATGAAAAACAAATTACTATTAATTTTGCTAACGATCCTATCTGCATCCGTTTTTGCACAGGACCCAAT
The DNA here is from genome assembly GCF_023555435.1 of Polaribacter sp. Z014. NCBI lineage: Bacteria > Pseudomonadati > Bacteroidota > Flavobacteriia > Flavobacteriales > Flavobacteriaceae > Polaribacter > Polaribacter sp. Z014. The sequence goes on along the minus strand of NZ_JALCZP010000021.1, from coordinate 18,828 downwards.
AGGAATAACATTTGAAATAACAAATAAGTCAGATTTTCAAATAGATGGAGAAACCGAGTTAACTTTTAAACCTGGAGATGTTATTACAGCTAACATCTCTTATGAGTTAGGGACTACTGGCGGAATCGCAAATACTTTTAATTTTTTACTCTTTAGAATTGAGGATGCAGTTTCTGCTCCACTTAACAAAGGAGCTGGTGCAGATCCTGGTGCAGCTGCTTCATATCTTTCTGCTGGTACAGAAAGTGGTGGTGTTTGGACCACATCTATAGCATATACCATTCAAGGAGATGGAGGAAGTACACTACCGTTAACATCTGCTGCCCCTGCAGTGGGTTATAGAATTAATACTTATTTAGCATACAACAAAGGAGATGGTTCTGGTGTAAATTACGGTAGTTTTGGTGCTGCAGAACAACCTAATGTAATAATTAGAAGTCAAGCTGAAATAGACGATTTAGTTCGTACAACTGAAGCTGCAGGAACTTGGGGTGGAACAAACACTGCCTGGGGTGGAACTGCGCCAGTAGTTGGAGCAAAAACAACAATTAATCATGCAATAACTGTAGATGCTGATATTACAACTGATGACACATTAGAAATAGGCACTGGGTCATTAACAATAACAACTGGTAATTCATTAACAATAAATTCCGATTTAATTACTAATAATAACATTACTATTGAGAGCGGAGCTTCTTTAATAGTTTCAGGAACTTCAACAGGAAATGTAACTTATAATAGAAATTTAGGAACCACCAATTGGTATATGCTTTCTTCACCAGTTACTGGACAAGGAATTGTTGATTTCTATACTTCAGAATCACCTGCTTTAGGCTCAGGAACAGGTAATGCACAAAACGTAGCTATTGCTCCTTATGATAATTCTGAGGCTTTAACTACCGATAGATGGAATTATTATACTGAAGGACAAGTTGATGGTGCAGATGGTGATGATACTACTGATACATTTACTGCTGGTAATGGTTATACTGTAAAATTGCAAGCTTCTGGAGATGTTTCATTTACAGGAACAATACCTGTAGATAATTTTACAACATTAGCACTTACAGACAATAGTGGTGGAAGTGGAACTGCATATAATTTAATGGGAAATCCATATCCTTCATATATTGCTTCAGATAACACCGCAAATCCAACAAATAATATTTTAACTGTTAACAGTGCATTATTAACACAACAAACTATTTGGATTTGGGATCAATCTAAAAATGGTACTGGAGGTTATAATGAATACAACAATACCTCTGGTTTTCATATCGCTCCCGGTCAAGCTTTTTTTGTAAGTGCAAATGGTGCAGCTACTACTTTTGCTATTAATGAAAATATGCAGAGTCATCAAGGAACAGGTACATTTCTAAAAACTGAAAGTACAAGACCTGAAATACAATTAATTGTATCAGATGGAACAAGTACTGAAGATGCTAATATTTTCTATATTGATGGAACAACTACCGGTTTTGACAACGGTTATGATAGCTCCATTTTTGGTGGAGTTTCATACTCCTTTTCTGTTTTTACAGAAGCTATAGCTAACGGAAAAGGTGAAAAGTTAGGTATTCAATCTTTACCAAATTCAGATTTAGAATCTATGATTGTTCCTGTTGGAGTAAATGCAGCATCTGGAAAAGAAATTACTTTTTCTGCTGAAGCTTTAAACTTACCTTCAGATATGAAAGTATTTTTAGAAGATAGATTGACAAATACTTTTACAAGATTAGATGAGTTAAATTCTAATTACAAAATAACTTTAGATGAGACTTTAAACGGAATTGGAAGATTCTATTTACATACTAGATCTAGTGTATTAAGTACGAATGATGTTAGTTTAGAAAACATAAGTATTTATAAAACAAATAATTCTACTTTAAGAATTGCAGGTTTACAACAAGGAAACTCAACTATTAAATTATTTAATATTCTTGGTAAACAAATGATGAACAAATCTTTTGATTCTAATGGAATAAAAAATATTTCTTTACCAAAATTATCTGCAGGAGTATATATTGTTCAGTTAGAAACTGAATCTGGTAAATTGAACAAAAAAATAATCTTAGAATAATTACGAGAATTTTATAAACTAGACATTATGAAAAAACAAATAGAAAATAATAAAGAAGAAATTACTCGTAAGGACGCTATTAAAAAAATAGGAAATTACGGTAAATATGCAGCTTTAACTGCATTAGGAACCTATCTAATCTTAAGTCCACAAAAAGCACAAGCTGCAAGTCCTGAGGCTCCAGGAACTGGGTTTTAATGTATTAAGGATGCTAAATTTAAAAGTCTCAACTTATTCTATAAGTTGAGACTTTTTACCTTTACATAATTTAAACCTTTATTCTAACCAAAAGTCTAGTTTAGAAGTATCAGAAGAATTCTTACCAACAAAAACTTCAAACGCTCCTTCTTCAATTGTTGTTTTATAATCAAGACCTATAAACCTTAATTTATCTGAGGTAATATAAAAAGTAGCCGTTTTCGTTTCATTTGGTTTAAGTTCTAAACTTAAGAAGTCTTTTAATTCTTTTACGGGTCTTGTTACCGAACAAACTTTATCATGAATATATAATTGTACAATTTCTCTTCCATTATATTTTCCGTTATTAGTGACATCAATAGATACTTTTATGCTATCATTTTTATTCATTATAGTTTTATCAAGCTTTAAATTTTTGTAAGAATAACTATTATAACTTAATCCATATCCAAAAGGAAATAAGGGTTTAGAAGTAATATCTCTATAGGTTGTTGTGTATCTGTTATTTGTTTCTCCAGCATTAAAAGAATGACTCGTTTTCTTATAGTTATAATAAATAGGCACTTGCCCTTGATGATAAGGAAACGTAACTGTCAATTTCCCCGAAGGATTATAATCTCCAAACAAAATTTCAGCAACTGCTGTACCACCTGTAGTTCCTGGCATCCAAACTTGTAAAACAGCGGTAGATTTTTTTACAACATCTGTTAAAACATAAGGTCTTCCAGAAACAATTAAGGTAATAATTGGTTTTCCTGTTTTAGCAACTGCATCTAATAATTGTTGTTGCGCTCCTGGTAAAAGCAAAGATGCTGTACCTCCTCCTTCTCCACTCATCCATTCTTTTTCTCCTAAGGCTAATACTATAACATCTGCATTATTAGCAGCTCTTACTGCGTCAGCAATCATTTCTACTCCTTTTATTTCAAAATCTTCTACAATACAACCTTGAGCATAAGAAATAGTTGAGGTTTGTGGAACTCTCTTTTTAATTCCAGCAAAAATAGAAACAACATCATTTGGGTTACCTTGACTAGACCACCAACCTAATAAATCTTTTTGTGCTTTTGCAAAAGGACCAATAATTGCAATTCTTTGTTTCTTCTTTAAAAGTGGTAAAACGTTATTCTTATTTTTTAAAAGCACCATACTTTTTACAGCCATCTCTTTTGTTGCTTGTATGTTTTCTTCGGATAAAAGCTCTTTAGCTTCTCGTTCTTCATTAAAATACGCATAAGGATCTTTAAAAAGACCCGCTTTTTGTTTTAACAACAATACGTTTCTTACCGAATTATCTAAAACAGCTTCAGAAATAATTCCTTTTCTCACCATTTCTGGAAGTAAATTCACATATTTTTTAGTAGACATATCGATATCATTCCCTGCTAATAAAGACATTTTTGTAGCAATGGTATCATTTTTCGCAATTCCTGTTTTCACTAAATTACCAACCGTTTCCCAATCTGTCATTACTAAACCTTTAAATTTTAGTTCATCTCTTAAAACATCTTTCAATAAAAAATTATTTGCTACTAAAGGCACTCCATCATAAGCAGAATATGCGGTCATAACACTTGAAACTCCTGCTTCAATTGCTGCTTTAAAAGGAGGTAAATGGGTCTCTCTTAACTCTCTTTCTGAAAAATCTAAAATATTATAATCTCTACCTGCTAAAGAAGCTCCATAACCAACAAAATGTTTTACGGTTGCTAGAATATTGCTATTTTCTTTATTAGATTCTTGAAACCCTTTTACTCTAGCGGCAGCAATTAAACTTCCTAAATAAACATCTTCTCCTGCTCCTTCTAAAATCCTTCCCCATCTAGGATCTCTTGCAATATCTACCATTGGCGCAAATGTTAAATGGATTCCTGCGGATGATGCTTCTCTTGCTGCAATCGCTGCCGATTTTCTAATTGCTGCCAAATCCCAACTAGATGCTTCTGCTAAAGGAACTGGTGCTATGGTTTTATAACCATGAATTATATCTTCTTGAAACAGTAAAGGAATACCCAATCTTGATTTTTCTACTGCAATTTTTTGCAGTTCATAATTATTTTTAACTCCTATCGATTTTTGTACATGACCAACCAAGCCTTTCTTAATCCAAAGGTGAACTGAATCAGTTTTATTAAAACCTATTGTTGGAATTAAATTTAATTGACCTGCTTTTTCTTGAAGCGTCATTTTTGAAATTAAATCTTCAATAAAATCTTTCTTTTCAACATTTCTAGAACAAGAGAATATTAAAAACAAACTACTACAAATAATAAAAATTGAATTTTTCATAAATTAATGTGTAAATAAAAACCAGTTGAAATTAATACCATTAGTATTAAATTCAACTGGCAGTATATAAATAATTAAAGTTCTAACGTAAATTATTTTTTTAAGAATTTTGTAAAAGTTTTATTATCATAAACTAAAAAGTACATACCTGTACTTAAAGCTGAAGCATCAATACTTCCTTCAAAATTTCCTTGTTTAACAATTTTTCCAAGAGTATTTGTAATTTTATATGTTTCAGGCAAATTTTGTCCTTTTAAATTAATAGTATTTTCTACAGGATTAGGGTACATTGTTAAAGCTATTTCTTTTGTGAAATCTGTTGTAGACAAAGCAGTTATTTCTGCGGTACTTCTAATATAAACCAAAGGTGAATCACTTGCATTCTCACCTCCATAAATAGTTGTACCACCATTAGGTGTATAAGCTAAATACGCTAATATTCTATATGTTAAATTTGCGTTTTCAGAACTTAACTCTGTACTAGCGGGAATTGTATAATCTCCTGAAGCAGCGTATACAAAATCATTACCTCCATCAATAGTTTCATTAGCCCATGTGCCTGTAGCAGGATCTACGTCAGTCATTGCTTCATCTTGAACTCCAAAAAGGACAAAATTATTTACATCGTCAACTGTATCTGTAGAACCAAGGGTAAAGTTTATTGTGTAACTCACAACTTGTCCTGGTGAAAAGGTTAATGCTTGTTCTCCGTTAATTTGATAATCCGACTTATTAGAGATTGTAAAAGTAGGTTCTACTCTCTGAGCAAATACTAAAGAGCTCATAAAAAGTAATAATAAAGTAATTTTTTTCATTTTAAATATGTTTTAGTTAATAATCACTAAAACTAGAGTATTGCTGCTTTTCTTTCTGTTTTATTAACTTGACATAAACTGAACAACCCCTTAAATAATTGATATTATGACTAAAAACTACTTTCTTATAATTTTTCTAACAAACCCATTGTCCGTTTTTAAAATATAAATTCCTTTTGAAAACTCTTCTATATCTATCGTTTCATTCTTTGTAAAAGTCTTTAATTTAGAACCATTAATATCAAAAATGTATACCTTTTTATAATTTGGAAGATTTTCTATAGTAATGATTCCATCAGTAGGATTTGGATGAAGCAACACTTTTTTTGTGTAAGAATAATCTTCAGTACTTAATATTACACTTCTAATATTGTTACTAAAATTATAAACCTGCATTGTAACGGTACTAATATGTCCTTCATTATCCATAAATTCTATAGAAATTGTGTTGTTTTCTTTTAGTAAATTATAAGGTATTGGAATTTCTAAAACACCAAAGAACCTTTCTCTTCCTAATTGAGTATCTCCTCTCCAATTATTTGGTAAATCTATAATTGTATTATTAATTTTTACAATCGGTTTTAAGGATAGGTTATGAGGCCTACCTAAACCAATTCTTAAAACGGCTTCACCATAACTTGATTTATTTACATTAGTAATTGTGAAAGTTTCAATTTTATTGGCAGTTATTGGTTTTAAATATTCATTTGCATAATATTTAGTTTCTAAGCTTGTTTCATTAAGACTAATACTATCTGCAAACGTATATTCTAAAATTATGGTAGCTTCAGATTTTAAAACTAAAGACTTGGTATCAACATCAATATCTTCATCTTCATAAACTGTAGAGGTGCCATCAGTAAAAACCTGTTTTTTGTGAATGTTTGTAATTGTAGTTCCAGAAATACCAAGCATATTCAAATTAAGGGTTTCATCTGCAAAAGTCAAATTATTAACGACTAAATAAGCTTTATCCCCATTTAAAAAACCATCAACTTGAATGTCTAGGTTATCTGAATAGGTATCTATTCTTTTTCCTTTTACTTTAGACCAAAGTTCATAAAACCTTACCATATCTGTGTAAACCCACTTACCCGTATAACTGTTAGGTTCATCTACTTTTCTCATTAATCTATGGTTATATGGAATTCCATCTGAATAACCCCATTCTGCTTTTGTGATGATAAAATTAAGTGCACTTGCTATTAAATTTGGTCTGTCCATAAAAGACATTAATAATGAATTTGAAGACCTAACATGCAACCAATCTCTATAAGAAGTCCATTGATCTCTACTATAATCATTTGTTTGCGCTCCATATTCTGATATAATAAAAGGTTTAGCAAATCCAAATTTCATGGTACTATATTGTTCCATCATATCAAACATGGCTTCTACATTACTACCAGATCTAAATTCTTTTCTACCACCATCAATGGATGGCCAATCATATAAATGAATAGACCAGAAATCCATTTTTTCGCCAGCAACACCCATAAATAGTTTCCAACGATTATTCCATCTTTGGAAATCTCCTTTTTCAAAATTTGGAAAAGCAGCTGTATACCCTCCTACCTTAGCATCTGGAAGATGTGCCTTTATGCCATCAGCAACATCATTATGAAATTCTGCAATTTCTTGTAAATTATTTGTAAAATCTGATGCCCCTCCATGACTTACATATGCGGGTTCATTAATTACTTCAATAAAAGCAGGTTTTGGTTGTCCATTTAAGGAATGAAATTCTTTGATATATCTTCCCATATAATCTCCAGTAGCAGTTGCATTTGCAAACTTCCATCCTTTTGCTGTTTCTTGTTGCCCTTCTCCTGTCCAAAAAGGATGTAATTGCGCTGCAATAATTAAATTATTTCTAGCTTCATATTGATGAATTTCTGTTTTATTTGCATAAATACCTCTCCAATAACTAGCTTTAGACTCTAAATCTGTAGCATCTACAAACCCAGGGTTATTGATATCTTCTTTCATTTGACTTAAATTCCAAGTGATTCCACCAGTATTTCTCCCCATATAAACATCCAAACCATTTAAAAAATCATCCCTTAAATCATTTACTTCATTATCACCATCCCATTCATTCTCATTCGGACTTGCATGAATTCCTATAAATTTTGAACGATCAAAATCATCAACACTTCCAACAACATGATTTACATTCACATTGGCAACAACAGTTGTAGTCCCTCCTATATTATTACTGTTTTTTATTATTTCTGGGCGTAAATCAATAGTTGTCCAACCACTAGAAGTCCACATTGTGAATAAAAAATAGTAATAATCCCCATTTGTTAATTCAGTACTTAAAGGAATGTTTTCTGGAACCACATAGGTTAAGTTAATTGTATCTATATCGGACACAGGATCTGTACCATTAAAATAAACACTATTAAATTGTTCTTGAACTACACCTGAAGAATTTTTACGTTCAAGTTTTAACCAGATATAATTAAAACTATTTCCATCTGTATTATAAGTTGTATTAAGAGATAAGGTTTCTCCTAACTGAAACTCTAATGGTGAAGGTTCATTATTCCAAATTAAACTTTGGGAATTTGCATCAAAATTTTTACTAAAAAAAAGCAAAACAACAACTAGTTTTAACAACAATATTAACTTCTTTGTATCCATAATTAACTTTTAGGTGATATTTTTTAGATAAATAATAACTAGATCGTAAAGTTAACTTTTAAGGTATTTATACACTAAAATGCAAACTTGACATAAACTGCACAAGTCAATTTCTGAGCTTTTTATCATCAACAACTCAAAAAAAAAATACAACTCAAAAACCTTACTAACAGTAAATTACATTAAGTAAAACTAAATAAACCAACACGAAAACGATTGAAATCAAACTTTAAAAAACATCCTTTTACAGAAGTTTTTTTCTTTTTATAAAACGGAAAAAAAACTCATAATTTCTTGTTAATTACTTTGAAATATCTATTTTTAATACTGTTCAGTTTTTGTCAAGTACTATAAATAGGTACATTGTAAGAAAAAAACAATATTTGGGTATGATAATTCAAAATTCGATAAAAAAATGAAAATTAATTTGCAAAAATGCAATTACCGAAAAATGCTTTTTACAGCATTACTTCTAGTTAGTTTTGGTTTTGTTCAAGCACAAAGTGTAACCGTAAAAGGAACAGTTAGTGCAGATGGAGATTCCTTACCAGGAGCTAGTGTAGTTGTTAAAGGGTCCAGTAATGGACAAAGTACTGAAATGGATGGATCTTATCAATTAAAAGCTAATGTTGGAGAGACACTTGTTTTTAGTTATTTAGGATACAAAACAAAAGAAGTAATAATTAAAACTGGTAAAACCACTATTAATGTAACATTACTTTCTGACGCTTCTTTGTTAGATGAGATTGTTGTTGTGGGTTATGGTACTCAAAAGAAGAAAGAAGTTACAGGAGCTGTTGTTAACGTTGGGGCTGAAGAAATTAGTAGATCTCCAGTAGCCGATTTAGGTGCAGCAATACAAGGTAAGGTAGCAGGTGTAAACATACAAGCATCAAGTGGTAGACCAGGAGAAGCTGCAAACGTACAAATTAGAGGTTTAGGATCTGTTTCCTCTGGTGCAGCTGGACCATTATATGTTGTAGATGGTATTCCTTATGAAGGGAACCCAAACATTTCTCCAGATCAAATTGAATCTTTAGATATTTTAAAAGATGGAGCTGCTGCTTCAATTTATGGTACAAGAGCTTCTAACGGAGTTATTTTAATTACTACAAAAAAAGGAAAAGCAGGTAAAATGAAAATTGACCTCTCAACCTATACAGGTATCCAAAGCATTACTTCTGGAACCCCTTTAATGAATACAGCTCAACAACTGTATAGTTTAGAGATAGCTACAGAACAGTTAGGATCTCAACCACAAACTTTTTTTATTAACGCAAATGCTTTAGATTTTGATACGAATTTTGTAGAAGACGTTCAAAATGATAATGCTGTTATTCAAAATGTTAGTTTAAATATTTCTGGTGGTGTAGAGAACTTAACCTTAAACTTTAATACCAATTACTTTAAACAAGATGGTGTTCTAATTAATTCTGGTTTTAACAGGTTAGCTAATAGATTAACTGGGCAATTTACCAAGGGTAAATTTAAAGCCTTTGCAACTCTTGGTTATACTATTGAAAATAGAACACAAGAACCTTATGCTCTTTACGAATATAGTATTGGTCAATCTCCTTGGAGCAGACCTTTAAGTGATATTCCATCCATTGGAGAAAATAGTGTTACACTAGATGTGGAGAATGAAATATTTTACGGTTACCTATCTCGTCAATTAGAAAATATAGACGAAAGAGAAACAAAGTCTAGCAATATTGCACTTAATTTAGAGTATGAAATTGCAAAAGGTTTAAAGTACAAACTAAATTTAGGTTCAAATGAATATAACTATTATAGAAAATTCTTCCGTCCTCAATATTTAGCATACGCTAGAGATGGAGCACTTAATGCAACTGCTTCAACTGAACAAGCCTTGCTAAATGAGGATTATATATTTTCTAAAAGAGAATCTATTGAAAACATTCTTAATTATTCTACAAACTTCGGAAAACACAATCTTAATTTATTAGGTGTAATTTCTTACGAAAGATTTAAACAGAGAAATTTGGGAGTTGGTGTCATATATAGTAAAGATGCTAGTAACAGCCTTCAAACTTTAGGTTCTGGTGCAGAAGGAATAAAGCCTACTAGTAACAATCAAACAAGTACTTTGGCTGGGAAATTAGTAAGAGCTCAATACAATTATGATGAAAAATATTTATTATCTGCTAGTTATAGACGAGATGCGTCTTCAAAATTTTCGGAAAATAATAGATATGGTAATTTCTTCGGATTTTCTGCTGGTTGGAATGTTAGTGAAGAAAATTGGTTTAACGTAGATGCAATTAGCAATCTTAAATTAAGAGGAAGTTGGGCAGAAGTTGGTAACCAAGGTATTGCACCTTATCAGTTTACAGCAATTATTGAATCTGGTATAAATTATCCGTTTGGTCCAAACGAAGAATTAAATTATGGTTCTATTCAGCGTCGTTATGTAGATCCTAATATTAAATGGGAAACTACTATTTCTAAAAATATTGGTGTAGATTTATCTATGTTTAGGAATAAACTAAACATCACTGCAGATGTATATCAAAATGACAAAAAAGATATGCTTTTACAAGAGCGCCTTCCTGCATCTTCTGGTACTTACCATACACGAGCATCAGGAGTTTATGATGTTAAGCAAATTAACGCTGGTGACATGGTTAATAAAGGACTAGAACTTTCTTTAAGTTACAAAGATCGAATTGGAGATGACTTAAAATATAGTATTTCAGGTACTTTTACTAAAAATATAAATGAAGTAACGGATTTAAACGGTATAGATAGAGGTTATGCCAATGGTAGACCTACAACATCTTTAGGAGAAAATATAGATTACACTACTTTTTTAGCGAAAGGCTATGAAGCAGGATCATTCTTTTTATTGCAAAACGATGGTGTTATAAAAACACAAGAACAATTAGATGCCTATAATTTGCTTGACGTATCAGCTACAGGTACGCCTCAATTAGGAGATATGATGTATAAAGATACTAATAACGATGGTGCTGTTAACGATAATGACCGTGTTTACTCTGGTTCTGGACAAGCTGAGTTTGAAGCCGGTTTAGGATTAAACTTAGATTATAAAGGTTTCGATTTCTTTGTACAAGCTTTTTATTCTCATGGCGCAGAAGTATATAATGGGTCTAAATTGTACGCCTATACTCAAGGAAGACATACAGATTTATATAACATGTGGTCTCCACAAAATCCAACATCAGATGTTCCAACTTTTAGACGAAGTGCATTTCATAATAATGTAAGAGCTGCTTCTAATTATTTCTTAGAAGACGGAACGTATTTAAGAATTAGAACTTTAACACTTGGATACACTATTCCTGGTATAGAAGATACTGGTATTGATAAAGCTAGAGTGTATTTAACTTCAACGAATCCATTTACGTTTACAAATTACTCAGGGTATGACCCAGAAATTGGTGGAGATGGAATCTTTACAAGAGGTGTAGATAGAGGGAACTACCCAGTTACTCGTCAATTCATGTTAGGTGTTCAATTAAGCTTTTAAAAAATAAAAATCATGAAATTAATAAAAAATAATACATTACTATTTGTTTTTGTATGCTCGTTATTCTTCGTAGCATGTGATGAAGATAGTTTTTTAACAGAAGTTAATCCAAATGCGATTACTACAGATACTTTCTGGAAATCTGAAAGACAATACAACAGTGCATTAACCACTGTTTATGGTGCATTACAGTTTCAAAGCATTAGTGGAGGAGAACTAATATATGAAATGGTTATGGGAGATATTGGTGGTACAGAATCTTGGTACAGACCAAATCTTTTTAGAAACTTAACCTATAACGATGGTATTTATCATGTAACGGATAAATGGAACGAACTTTATGTAGGTATCTTTAGAGCAAATCAAGTTATTCAAAATATACAAGATGCAGATGCTAGTCTTTTTACAGGTAACTCAAAAGCAGAAATTGAAGCGCAAGCAAAATTTTTAAGAGCCTTCTTTTACTTTCAATTAGCACATACTTATGGTGGAGGTGTAATTCACGATAAAGTAGCAGAAACTAAAGAAGAACTTTCTAAACCTTTTTCTACTATTGCAGAAATTAATGCCGCAATAATACTTCCAGATTTAGAATTTGCAATGAATAATTTACCACAATCATGGGAAAGTAATGATATGGGAAGAGCAACTTGGGGTGCTGCAACATCACTGTTAGGAAAGGTACATTTATACAATAAAGAGTGGCCAACAGCTGCTGGTTTATTTAAACAAGTTATCGATTCTAAAGTATATAGTTTAACCAAAGATATTTCAGACAACTTTCAGCATGAAAATGAATTTAATTCAGAATCTATTTTTGAAGTAAATTATTCTTTCGATTTAGCTCCTGGTGTAAATGGAGCTGCTGTTGATGATACTCCTTGGCAAACTAGTGGTGAATCTTCTACAATTGCAAAAGAAGTTGGATCAATACAATATGGAGGTTTTAACACTTTATTAGCTTCTTATAACTTACAAGAAATGTTGGTTTATGATGAAGTGGACCCAAATAATTCTATCAATAATGGGAACATAGAATCTACAAGAATGAATGCTACGATTGCAGTTAGATTTATGGAAGGACAATATTATGGTTTGGATTTTGCTGATGTAAAAGGTTTTGGATTTGGGCAAAGTGCTTATGTAAAAAAACACTCTAATTGGTATCATTTACCATCAGAACCAGCTAACAGCAGATCTGGTATTAATTTTAGACATATTAGATATGCAGACGTTTTATTAATGTATGCAGAAGCTGTACTTGGTGCAAGTGATGATTATGCAACAGCCATAGAGTATATAGATATGGTTAGAGCTAGAGCTGGAGTAATAACACTTCAAAAATACATGGACGATAATGGGGGGAAATTCCCACAATTACATGTTAGTAAGCAAGTACATGGAGCACACCCAATGGTACAAGCCAATGCACAAACAGTATTAACTCACCTACAACGCGTAGAACGCGCAGTAGAATTGTGTTTTGAAGGACATAGATGGAAAGATTTAGTAAGATGGGGTATTGTAAAAGAAGTATTTACAGAGTTAAGAGCAGACGAAGTTTGGAGACTGGAAAACACTGACCTTTCATTTGATACTGCTCCATTATACATACCTGGTAGAATTAGACCCGATTTTGCGTTAAGTGCTACTAACTACAATGCGGAAAATCATAACTATTTCCCTATTCCTATACAAGAATTACAGACTAATCCGAATATAAATAACTAATTATGAGAAATTTAAATATATATAAGATATTATGCATTTCGCTTCTTGCCTTTTATGCATGCGATGATGAACAAATGTTAAATTTACCAGAAGCAAATCATAGGGTTATTGTTACTTCAGAAGCAAATGTTGAAAACAACATAAATATTGGTGGTCATATAGATTTTGGTGATATTTCTAGTGGAGTTGCTTCACGTACCTGGACCTTTCCAGAAAACGTATCAAGCATCTTTGGTTCAGACAAAAATACTTCTGGAGAAAATACTGTAAAAGGTTTCTTTAATGAAGTTGGAGTGCATAATGTAACTTTAAACCAAGTTTTTAAAGGAGATGTTTATCGTAACGAAGACAGCTCAATGCCTAGTGGTTTAAAAGAATTAGACACTACAATTGTAGTAACTGTTTTAGCAGCTGTTAAAGCACAAATTACTGGTAATTACTTAAATGATGATGGATCTTTAGGTGCGCCAATTTCAATATCTGATGCTGCATTAAATGAAGTTACTGCAAGTAAAAAAGTAAGATTTTCTTATACTACAATTGGTGCTCCAGAAGTTTTTAATTGGACTTTTGGTACTAGTGGAGTTGATCCAACAACATATGGTGGTACAAATACTGAAGTAGATATACAATATAAATCTTTAGGGAACTATGATTTAAAATTTATTGCCTCTAGATTAAGACCTTTTGGTGGTGATACTATATTTCTAAAAGATTTAATTAAAGTAATACCTTCTACAGAACCGGTATCGTTAGATGCTGTTAAAGCAAATGAAGGAAAAATTGACTTAGAATTTAGTAGAGATATGGATCCAGATTCTTTTGATGTTTCTACATTTGTAATTTCTTTAGAAAATGGAGGTACTACAATACCTACTTCTATAGTATCAACAGAAATTAAAGCAGGAGAAAACAATATTATTACTATTACTTTAAATGAAGTTATCTATAATAATGATACTGTAAAGGTTTCTTATACACCAGGAACTTTAAGAACCACAGATCAAGTAAATGCAACTGTTTTTAAAGATAAACCTCTTGAATTTAATTTAACTAATATTTTAAAAGGTTCTAATTTTGATTATAGTTTTGAAAACTCTACAGATGTAAATTGGCCATTAGCATGGGGCTCTGCTGGTATTTGGAATATTAATACAACACAAGCACAAGACGGTAACTCTAGTGCTTATGTAGAACTACCTGCAAGTGCAGATGGCTTTACTTGGGTACAACATGTAAGCAATGGAGCACAAAAAAAAGTTAGTTTTAAAGCTGGTAAAACTTACGAAATTGGGGCTTGGGTTTATTTATTAGACAATGGTAATTCTACTGGTTTTGCTCCAGATGTTAGAATCTATTGGAAAAGTACTGGAGATTACGATTGGAATGCTCCTGCCGTAGCTATTTTATCTGATGATATGCCTACTGGTACATGGGTGTATCAAAAAGCATTTATTAATTTCGGTGCAGATGGTGATTATGAAACAATAATTAGAGGGTGGAATAATAAAAACCCAAATAACGTTAAGTTTTACATCGATAATTTAACGATTGCAGAGGTTACCATAAGACCTTAATTTTATAATTAAGTATAGTTATTTAACTACAAATAAAGCCTTTAAGATTATTCTTAGAGGCTTTATCATTTACTCTGTTTTCTTTTATAAAAAGAAGGTGTATTATTTGTAAACTTCTTAAATTGTCTATGAAAAAAAGGAACAGACTCATAGCCACAAGCAAAACAAATTTCTCTTACAGACCAATCGGTGTCCATTAACATTCTTTTTGCCATATTTATCTTATATTGATTTAAAAAAGTAAAAAAAGGCCTTCCCATTATTTTATTAAAAAAACGAGAAAAAGACTGTTCAGACATATTTACTAAATCTGCTAATTCTTTTAATTGTATTTTTTTATGATAATGGCTTTCTACATAATCGTGTACTTTTCGAATGCGAGAACTATATTCTGAAGGCAAATCATCTATAAAACTTTTTTCTGAGAGTTCTCTATATTCAAACCTAGATAGTAATACCAATATATTTTGAAATTTTAAATACAATTCCGTTCCTTCTAAAGTCAATAATTCTTTTAGTAAAGTAAACACTTCAGAAGCATTTTCTTTTGTAAACAAAATACCTTTCGATGCCGCTTTTAGCATTTTAAAAACACTTTCCATTTCCGGTACTTTAGCATAAATACCCCTATTCCATTGAATAACAATTGAAGAGCAACCAGTATTGATTATCGAATTATTTTTCCAACAATGCGGCACATTTGTTCTTACTA
The DNA here is from genome assembly GCF_023555435.1 of Polaribacter sp. Z014. Classification (NCBI taxonomy): domain Bacteria; kingdom Pseudomonadati; phylum Bacteroidota; class Flavobacteriia; order Flavobacteriales; family Flavobacteriaceae; genus Polaribacter; species Polaribacter sp. Z014. Next base: position 3,263 of record NZ_JALCZP010000021.1, on the reverse strand, counting down.
AAACCAACTCACCTTCCTCAAACGGACCAACATAATCGCCAATAAATTTGGTTCCACTACTCTTTTCTATAAACGTAAGCTCATGCTGAGGATGAAAATGCCAAGGTGCATAAAACCGATCTCCAGAATACCTAAACGCAATAATAGATTTCTGATTATTTAAAGCTACTTTTTCAAATTTCGGCTGCATAAGTCTCTATTACATCTCAAATATATGCAATAAACAAAAACACACAACATAATAAGGTACTTTATTGCATAAATAAGGGAATCTTTCATTTCATAAATAGATAATCTTTGACAACTCTAAAATGTCAATTTAAATAATATGAAAGCAAGCGAATTTCCAGATGCGTTTAAAGATGCAAGACAAAAAGAAGGTGTTGGTAAAATGAATGACCAAGATGACCCTGTAACGATGGTTTTGCGTCATAAAGAAGTACGTAAATGTGCGCATCAATGGCAAGCTTTTCAATCTGGTGGAGATGAAGTTGGACGAATTGTAATTCCGTCTGAAGTAAAAATTAGAGACACTAGGCAAATTCCTTTTGAAGTAGATCCACCGCAACATAAATCGTTTAGAGACATTTTAGATCCTTGGTTTAAAAGACCTTTAAACGAAGAATATTCATCAAAAACAACAACCATTATTGAAGAGATTATTGATGAATCTTTAAAAAGTAATGAAGTTGAAGTTGTTGCCGATTTTGCTTTAAAACTACAATCTAGAGCTTTAACATTACTATTAAACATACCGTATTCTGAAGCCAATTTATGGATTTCATGGGGAACACACGTATTTAGAAGTGATGATTCTGATTTAGATGCAGACAAAGCAAATATTTTATATGATTATATTGATAAACAAATAGATTTGGCTATAGAAACACCAAGTGAGAGTTTGTATTCTGTGCTTTTAAATTCTGAAGTTGATGGTGAAAAAATGACAAAAGAAGAAGTAAAAGGCGTATTGATTTTAACTTTTGCAGGTGGTAGAGATACTGTGATTAATGCAGTTACAAACTCTATAGCTTACTTTGCAGGGAATCCAAAAGCTTTGGCGGTTTTAAAAGAAAAACCAGAAATGATTAACAATGCCGTTGAAGAATTGGTTCGTTATTTCTCTCCATTAACTCAAATGGGAAGAGTAGCAACTAAAGATACTCACGTCTGTGAACATGCTATTAAGGCAGATACAAGAATTTCTTTAAATTGGGCATCTGCCAACAGAGATGAAAACGTTTTTGAAACCCCAAATGAAGTCGTTTTAGACCGAAAAGTAAACCCACATGTTAGTTTTGGTTTTGGAACTCATAACTGTTTAGGAGCAACGCATGCTCGTCAAATTTTAAGAATACTATTGGCGAAATTATCACAAAAAGTAACTTCAATAGCAATTCTAGATTCAAAAGAAAATATAGAAAATTTAGGAGAATTTAATAGAAAAGTAGGTTTCGATTCATTGAACGTACAATTTAAAAAATAGTATAAAATGGCAAAAATAACATTTATAACAGCAGACAACGAATCAATAACTGTTGAAGGTACTTCTGGTTCAGTAATGGAATTAGCAGTAAATAATAACATAAAAGGAATAGATGGAGATTGTGGTGGTGTTTGCTCCTGCGCTACATGTCATGTACATGTTGAACCAGAATTTGTTGTAAAAACAGGGCAAGCAGAAGAACTAGAAAATGATATGTTAGAATTTGATGATTTAACAAACGAATACAGTCGTCTTTCTTGTCAGCTTCAAGTAAGTGAAGATTTAGATGGAGTTGTTTTTAAAGTTGCAAAATAAATTTTGATGTTAGGTACAGCGAATCAAGTTTGTGTAGTTATTGGAGCAAGTCATGCAGGTGTTAATTTTGCTTTCAATTTAAGAAAAGAAGGTTGGCAAGGAGAAGTTATATTATTTGATTCAGATCCAAATATTCCATATCACAGACCTCCATTATCAAAATCTTACATCATCGATGGAGATTTAAATAGCAACCTTTTAAAACCGCTTGAAAGCTATAAAAAAGACAAGATCACTTTAAAATTAGGGGTAAAAGTTTCTTCAATTAATAGAAATAACAGAACAATTTCTATTGAAAATAAAGGAACTCAAAAATATGATAAATTAGTAATAGCAACAGGTGCAAGACCATTTATTCCACCAATTTCTGGAATAGATTCTGCCGCCAATTTATTTCCTATGAGTACAGCTAATGATGCAATAGAAATAAAAAAAGCAATTGATTCATCAGAAAAAAAGCGAGTAATCATTATTGGTGGAGGTTATATTGGTCTTGAAACTGCAGCGTCATTAAAAAAGACAGGTGCATCAGTAAAAGTTTTAGAGAGAGAAGAACGTATTTTAGCTAGAGTTACCGCTCCAGTTATGTCAGATTATTTTATGGAATTACTTCAACAAAATGATGTTCAAATTCTTACAAATAACAATGTCTCTTTTATAAAAACTGAGAACGGTCTGAATACTATTTTTTGTGATAATGAAACTTCTTTTGAAGCAGACATTGTCATTGTCGGTGTTGGTATTAGAGTAAATACTGAACTTGCTGATACTGCTGGTTTAGAAATTGAACAAGGAATTAAAGTCAATGAATTCTCACAAACAAATGACGAGAATATTTATGCTATTGGTGATTGTACTTTTCATTACAACCCACACTACAAAAGATATCTACGTTTAGAATCTGTTCAACTTCAAAATCTTGGTATTTTGCTGTCAAAAAAGGAAGAAACAGGGAGATCTGGGTTTTAATCGAAATATCTGTGTGAAGTACAAAAACACAGGAAGTGGCACCAAAGGATAAAAGAATATTCCTATGTAGCGGACGCATTTATAATTTTCGCTCAGGAATGAAGTGCACCATTCAAGCATAGTAAAATGGTGTAACAAAATGGAAAGCGAGAATTATGAATTGTGTCCAAGATTATTTTTAGAGAAGCGTTTTTTTCGAAATGCTGGAAAATGTGCTGAACGTTTTATAAAATTAAAAAAGGGTAAATTCAAATCTGAATTTACCCTTTTGTTTCAATAATATTTTATACTAATTTCCTTTTTTATAATCTTCTAAAAATTGTGCCAATCCGCTATCTGTTAAAGGATGTTTTAACAATCCTGTAATAGAAGATAATGGTCCAGTCATTACATCAGAACCTAATTTTGCACAGTTAATAACATGCATTGTATTACGTACAGAGGCTGCTAAAATTTGTGATTTAAATCCGTAGTTATCATAAATTAATCTCAT
>NZ_JALCZP010000020.1:0-66965 GCF_023555435.1 Polaribacter sp. Z014 | reverse complement strand
TTTACATTTTTTTTATTCAAAACCTTTGATTTGCCTCAAAGCTAATAAACAAAAGGGATAAGGAAGATTTTACCAACCATTTTGTCTATTACACCTATCTTTTAGTAAAATATTAGATTGTCCTTTAATATAAAATCCTATAATTTTTTTATTACTTGAATAAATAATAAAGTAAAACTCAGGTTAATTACTGAACCTGAGTTTTTATAATTTACAAAGTGTGTAACTTAATTTTTCTTAACAGTATCTTTCTTTTTCTTACCAAATAAACCACCTAAAACATCTTTTACTTTATCGGTAACCTTATCTTTTGCAGTTTCTGTGCTGGTAGAATCTTTTTTAGTGTTCATACCAATTAAATCTTTCAGTTTATCTTTTCCTTGATCTATTAATTGATTTTTTTGCTTTTCAATTAAATCTTTTACTAAGTTGGCCGTAGCGTCTTTAATATTAGAACTGAATTTTGGGCTATTAAAACTCCCCGTTAATGTTCCGTTTACCGGAATACTTTTAATACTTGAGGCATCTTTAGCTGTTAGTTTTGCTATTAAGTTGGTAACGTCAGAACCTAAGTATTTTACAGGCACATCAAATACAAGGTTGTAATTCATAGATTGATCAAAACCATGTGTTCCGCCAATTTCTATATTAATATCGTTGTATTTTAATGGAATAGGTTTTACGGTAACTTTACCATCTTTAAAAGAAAAGTTTCCTTTTATTTTATCTAAATTTAATTTATCAACATCTAAAAAACTAACATTATTACTTAATGCAGACAATACTTTAGAGTTACTTGTGTTTATTTTAGTATTTAATAACTGACCTAATAAATCTCCCGTAATCGTATTTAAATTGGGAGTCATATCATTATTTAGATTTCCAGAAACGGTAATGGTAGAGTTTATTTTACCCTCAATGGTTTTTGCTATTGGAGCAATGGCTTTTAGCATGTCTAAACTTGTAAAAGAATCAGAAATATTTAATTCACTTAAGTTTAAATCCATTTTAAAGCTAGAAGTAGTTTCTTTGGTAGAAACGTTTCCGTTTAAACCAATATTACCTCCAAAAATATCAGATTTTAGGTTTTTTAAATCCACCATTTCATCATGAATTATTAATTGCCCAGAAACATTGGTTAGGTTTAAATTATCATACACTACTTTTTTAGCATTTGCAGTAAGTGTTACATCTAAAAAAGCAGGTATTTTTAAGGTTGATGTTGTTGCTGTTTTTTCTGATGTCTCTCCTTCTGTAATAAAATCTGCAACTTTTAAATTATTTGAATTTAAGGCAAAGTTTCCTTTTAAAACTTCATCCTTAAAAATAAATCCATAAAAATTATCTAGATTTCCATTAATTGCTAAATCAGAACTTCCTGTCTTAGCATTAAATTCGTTTAATTTTATAGTGTTTGTATTAAAATTGATAGATGTTTTATCAATATAAAAAGTATTGGCAACATCTTTACCATCGTATTTAAAATTACTAAGTGTTAAGTTTCCAGAATTTTTAATGTTTTGGTACGTTCCTTTATCAATAGAATTCATATCAAAGTTAGTAGAAATATTGGCATTTAAAATCCCTTCTAATTCTTGTTCTAAAGGAGCAGGATAAACTTTACCAATGTTTGCTAAATTAATAGTTCCTTTTGCTGTTATATTAATATACGGATTTGTAGTAATATTTTTGAAGTTTCCGTTAGCGGCAAAAGTATCTTCATCAATTTTAAAGTTGAATTGATTTACTGCAACGTACGTATCTTTTATAAGTCCTGTTTTGTTAACTATTTTAGTGTCTATGTTTATATTGGTAACAGATTTAGGTAAATCTGCATATTTAAATAAGGCGTTTTTAGAGATGATTTCTATGTCAAAAGCAGGAATTGTCTTGTCTGAAAAGGTTCCTTTTACAACACCATTTACCTCAAAATTACCTTCCGTTTTAATAGATTCTAAATTACCAGCATATTGTTTTGGTAACAAGGCCAAAGCATTTTTAAAGGAAGAGGTAGGAGTTTTAAATTTAAGATCATACAATTGGTTTTCATCAACCAATTGAACAAAACCATCAAACTCTAAAGGTAATTGATTAATGTAACCTGTATTTTCTTTAAACGTGTATTTGCTGTTTTTTAAATCGATAGCAATTATAGCATCTAAAGACACTTTTACTTTACTTAAATAGTTGGTTTTGTCTAAATCTAAAGACACATAACCTGTTGTTTCAGTATCTAAATTAAACACCTCTTTAGCAAAATTTCCTTCTCCAGTATGGTAAATACTATCTAAACTCATTTTTGTGTTTGTACTTCTGTCTAAATAATTAAAATTGATGTCTTGCAATTCATAAGAGTCAATGTTTAAAGAAAAAGTACTGTCGCCACTTGTCGTTGTAGTTTCTTTGGTAGGAATGGCAATATCAAAATTCCCATTTCCATTTTTATCAAATATAATATTGATATCACCTTCTTTAGAAGTAATACTTTTAATAGCAAGTGTTTCGTTAGATTTTTTAAAAAGTTCTGTAATATTTAAAGCTAAGCTTAGTTCTTTTGCATTAAATAAAGTATCACCCACAAAAGGAGCTTTGTTAGCAACTGCCAAATCATTAACGGTTAAACTTAAAGATGGGAAGTTTTTAAACAAACTAAGGTCTGCATCTTTAAAAGTTACGGTAGCATTTATGTTGTTGTTAATGGTGTTGGTAACCATTACTACAATTTTATCTTTAAACAAAAAAGGGATTGAAATTGTGGCTATTATAAGCAGTAGCACAAAAATAGAAACCCATTTTAGAATTCTTTTTCCTATTGATTTCTTCTTTTTATCAGTATTTATCATCTTTTTTTTTCAGTTGAAAATTTGTCAGATGCAAAAATACAATTTAGGCGCTTGTAAATATGTTTAGACTACGTTAAATATATAAGAATGGTAGATAAAAAATAATACTGTAATTCTTATAAAGAATTACAGTATTATAAATACTATTTTCGATTTGGTTTTATTGACCAAATATTTCATTGACTCTTTGTTCTAACAAAGCAGGATCTTCTAAGGCTTCTAAGCCAATTTTGTAAAAGAACCAACCAATAAAAAGGATAAAAATAGCATTTAAAATAATACCAATAATTCCCATTATTTTGCCGGCGTTGGCATTATTTGCACTATTGTAATTTTCTGGGTTTTCATTATATTCTTTTATTGCTTTGTTTCCTAATACTAGAGCAATAATACCCAAAGGCAATCCTATAATTCCGTAACAAATACAAGTTACTAAAGATAAAATGCCAAGTACTAAAGACGTGGTAGCGTTTGGTAAGTTTTGTTTTTCCATATTTATTTTTTTAAAGTGTATATAAAGCTTTCATTTTAATGCAGTAACTAATTACAATTATAAGCACGTTTATGGTGGTAAATGATATTATAATTTTCTTGGTGTTTTTAAACTTTACTTTATAGTTGATTACTACAAAAGCCCCGAATAAAAGTAGGGTATAAATTGCAGGATACATTTTAAAAGCGGCGACAAAATCTCCATTTATAAGCAGTATAAAAGCTCGCTGAATTCCGCAACCTGGGCAATCTATACCAAAGAGCGATTTATTTAGGCAAGGCAATAAGTAATCATTTGTGGTTAAAAACATGTGTATTATTTAAACATATCCATTCCTGGTATGTTTGGCATACCGCTTTTAGCGGCAACCGCCATTTCTGCTTCGTTAATTTTAGTTGCTTTTTCTAAAGCTTTGTTTAAAGCAAGAATTAAATAGTCTTCTAATTCTTCTGCATCAGCAAGTAAAGCATCATCAATAGAAATCGATTTTATTTCTCTATTTGCAGTTAATGTAATTTTTAGTTTGCCGTCTGCAGCTACTTCATCTACCAAAACAGAATTTAATCTTATTTTTGTTTCTTCTACTTTTTGCTGAGCTTCTTTCAGCTTATTCATCATTCCAGATAAGTCTCCTAACATTGTTTTTTATGATTAAAATTTAGTTCGTTACAAATTTAGTATTTTTATAAGGAATTAAAATCATCTAAAAATGAGAAAAATAGTTATTCCTTTCTTTGTTTTAAGCCTTACATTTGCAACCGCTTGTAAAAATAAGAACATGAAAAGTACAGATGCAAAAACTCCTGTAGCAATTAAACAGCCTACAAAGTTAGAGAAACACGGAGATGTTAGAATAGATAATTATTTTTGGATGCGCTTGTCTGATGAGCAAAAAAATGCCATAGATAAAGACCAAGAAACACAGAAGGTAGTAGATTACTTAGAGGAAGAAAACACCTATTATAAGAAAGTAACAGATTATACAAAGCCATTTCAAGAAGAATTATTCGAAGAAATGAAAGGTAGAATTAAGGAAGATGATTCTTCTGTGCCTTATAAAGACAATGGTTATTTTTATATAACGAGATATGAGATTGGTAATCAATACCCAATTTATAGCCGTAAAAAAGAAAACTTAGAAGCAGATGAAGAAGTGCTTTTTAATGTAAACGAAATGGCAAAAGATTTCGATTACTATCAATTAGGTGGTTTAAATATTTCTTCGGATAATAAATTGGCTGTTTTTGCTACAGATACAGTAAGTAGAAGACAGTATTTCTTAAGAATCAAAAATCTAGAAACAGGCAAAATTTATAAAGATATTATAGAAAATACAACAGGTGGTTCCGTTTGGGCTAACGATAATAAAACTATTTTTTATACCAAAAAAGATCCTGTAACTTTACGTAGTTCAAGTGTTTATAGGCATGTTTTAAGCACGCCAACATCTGAAGATGTTGAGGTTTTTAATGAAGAGGATGATACCTTTGGCACGTATGTAACGAAATCTAAATCTGATAAATATATTATTATAGGTTCTTACAATACTGTTTCTACAGAGGCACAGTATTTAGATGCAGATAACCCAACGGGAGTATTTACAATGTTGCAACCTAGAGAAAGAGGTTTAGAATATAGTGTAGCACATTTTGGAGATTATTTTTATTTATTAACTAATAAAGATAATGCCATCAACTTTAAGTTGATGAAAACCCCAATTACAAATACAACTAAAGAGAATTGGGTAGATGTAATTCCGCATAGAGATGATACTTTACTAGAAGACTTTTCTATCTTTAAAGATTATTTAGTTTTAGAAGAACGTACCAATGGTTTAAATAAAATACGTATTAAACGTTGGGATGAAACTAAAGATTATTACTTACCTTTTAATGAAGAAACGTATTCTGTAGGCGTGTATGCGAATCCAGATTTTGATACGGATGTAATTCGTTATTCTTACAATTCGTTTACAACACCAAGTTCTGTAATTGATTTTAATATGAAAGATCAATCTAAAGAAATTAAAAAAGAACAAGAAGTTTTAGGCGGAAAGTTTCACAAAGAAAACTACATAAGTAAACGTGTTTGGGCAAGTACAAGAGACGGAAAAGAGGTAGCAATTTCTTTGGTATATCATAAAGATACAGAGCTTAATTGTAATACTCCTGTATTGCAATATGCCTATGGTTCTTACGGATATACCATACCAGATAGCTTTTCTACCACACGTTTAAGTTTATTAGATAGAGGTTTCGTGTATGCATTAGCACACATTAGAGGAAGTGAGTATTTAGGAAGAGAATGGTATGAAGACGGTAAAATGTTGAATAAGAAAAATACCTTTAACGATTTTGTAGATTGTTCTCAATATTTAATTGATAATAATTACACTTCACCAGAGCATTTATATGCAATGGGCGGTTCTGCAGGAGGTTTGTTAATGGGAGCAATTGTAAATATGAACCCAGAATTATATAACGGAATTATTGCATCGGTACCTTTTGTAGATGTTATTTCTACGATGCTAGATGATAGTATTCCGCTTACAACTGGAGAATATGACGAATGGGGTAACCCAAATGATAAGGAATATTACGATTATATAAAATCGTATTCACCTTATGATCAAGTTATGGCAAAAAACTATCCTAATATTTTGGTAACGACTGGTTTTCATGATTCTCAAGTGCAATATTGGGAACCTGCAAAATGGGTTGCAAAATTAAGAGAGTTGAAAACAGACAATAATTTATTATTGTTAGAAACTAATATGGAAGCAGGACATGGAGGTGCTTCTGGACGTTTTGATGCTTTAAAAGAAACAGCTAAAATGTACACCTTCTTTTTAGCCTTAGAGGATAAAATAGAAGCAAAAACAAATTAAGTCTTAAAAACAGTTTCAGTATTTAAGGATTAACCGTACTTTTGCAGCTAGAATCAAAGATAAAATAAGTGTCATTACGAGCGTAACGAAGCTATTTTTTAGTAAAAATGGCTAAAAACGTCACGTTGTCTCGTAATGACATTTACTTTGAGAATAGTGATAGAATGACGAGAAACAAAGGAATTACCAATTCAATATTAGATTTAGTAGGTGAAACCCCGCTAATTAAACTTCATAAGATTACTCAAAATCTACCAGGTGCTTATTTTGCTAAGTTCGAGGCTTTTAATCCAGGTCATTCTGCTAAAGATAGAATAGCAAAACATATTGTAGAAGATGCAGAAAAAAAAGGGATCCTTAAAAAGGGAGCTACTATTGTAGAAACAACTTCTGGTAATACCGGTTTTAGTTTGGCAATGATAAGTATTGTAAAAGGATATAAATGTATTTTAGCGGTAAGTGATAAATCTTCTAGAGATAAAATAGATTTACTAAAATCGATGGGAGCAGAGGTGCATATTTGTCCTGCAAACGTAGCGCCAGAAGACCCAAGATCTTATTATGAAGTAGCGAAAGCAATACATAGAAAAACAAAAAATTCTGTTTATATTAACCAGTATTTTAATGAGCTAAATATTGAAGCTCATTACAGAAGTACAGGACCTGAAATTTGGCAACAAACTGAAGGTAAAATAACTCATTTAGTGGTGGCTAGTGGTACAGGAGGAACTATTTCTGGTACCGGAAAATACCTAAAAGAACAAAATCCAAATATTAAAATTTTAGGAGTTGATGCTATTGGTTCTGTATTAAAAAAATACCACGAAACGAAAGAGCTAGATTTAGATGAGGTAAGTCCTTATAAAATTGAAGGATTGGGTAAAAATTTAATCCCGACGGCTACAGATTTTGATGTAATAGATATATATGAAAAAGTATCTGATAAAGAAGCGGCATTAGAAGCTAGGAATATTGTAAGGAAAGAAGGTATTTTTCCTGGATATACTAGCGGAGCAGTAATGCAGGCTACCAAACAATATGCAGCAAAAAATATGTTTACAGAAGATAGCATGGTAGTGCTAATTTTCGCAGACCATGGATCTCGTTATATGAATAAAATTTATAACGATGTATGGATGAAAGAAAACAATTTTTTGTAAATAGAATAGACACGGACACATTTGATTAACTGCAAAAAAAGCAGTTTCTTTGCTGTTCGAATAACAATAATAAAATATCACATGACAAAAGATTTATTTGAAAGAATAGAAGCAGATAAAGGTCCCTTAGGTAAATGGGCAAAACAAGCAGAAGGCTATTATGTTTTTCCTAAATTAGAAGGACCTATTTCTAATAGAATGTCTTTTAATGGTAAGAAAGTTGTTACTTGGAGTATCAACGATTATTTAGGTTTAGCAAATCATCCAGAGGTTATAAAGGTAGATGGAGCTGCGGCAACAGAACACGGTATGGCGTATCCTATGGGGGCTAGAATGATGTCTGGACATACAAAATTTCATGAACAGTTAGAGCAAGAATGTGCTGCCTTTGTAGAAAAAGAAGCCGCTTATTTAGTGAATTTCGGATATCAAGGTATGGTATCTGCTATTGATGCTTTGGTAACAAAACACGATGTTATTGTTTACGATATGGATACGCATGCATGTATTATAGATGGTGTTCGTCTACATGCTGGTAAACGATTTGTGTATAAGCACAATGACATGGTAAGTTTTGAGAAAAACATTAAGCGTGCTCAAAGAATGGCAGAAAAAACAGGTGGAGGAATTCTTGTAATTTCAGAAGGTGTTTTTGGAATGCGTGGAGAACAAGGTCGTTTAAAAGAAATTATTGCATTTAAAAAAGAATATAATTTTAGATTATTAGTAGATGATGCACATGGTTTTGGTACCTTAGGTAAAGACGGTAAAGGAACAGGTGTAGAGCAAGGTGTACAAGATGAAATAGATGTGTATTTTGCTACATTTGCAAAATCTATGGCAGGTATTGGTGCTTTTTTTGCAGGGAATAAAGAAGTAATTCAGTATTTACAATACAATATGCGTTCTCAAATGTTTGCAAAATCATTACCAATGGCAATGGTTAAAGGTGCATTAAAACGTTTAGATATGTTACGTACAATGCCTGAGTTAAAAGAAGCATTGTGGAGAAATACAAATGCGTTACAATCGGGTTTACGTGCTGCAGGTTTCGATTTAGGAACTACACAAACATGTATTACTCCTGTTTATTTAAAAGGAGAAATACCGGAAGCTATGGCAATGGTGAATGATTTACGTGAAAATCACGGAATTTTCTGTTCTATTGTAGTATATCCCGTAATACCAAAAGGATTAATCATATTAAGATTGATACCAACAACTACGCATACGCAAGAAGATATTGATGAGACTATTACTGCTTTTTCTGCAATTAGAGAAAAATTAGAAAACGGAACCTATAAAAAGATTGCAGCAGAAATGATGTAATTATTTTATATAGAGATTTAAATTTAAAACCGAGCTATTAGCTCGGTTTTTTGCGTTTACTAAGGTGTTATTACATCTTTTATTTTTTCTTAGAGAGCTACAACTAATTTATAATATGCTCTTATAAAAAAAAGTCATTGCGAAGAAGTGTTTTGTAATCTCTATACTTTAAAGAATACTTTGTTTCTTGGCAATGACAATTTAAAATACTATGACTCTATATACTGTTACTTTTGTATATTTAAAGAAACAATCCTATCATTAAGAGGTTGTTCGTTTCTGTAATTGTCTTTAGGCATGTTGCTTTTTAATTTTAACACTTCATCTACAGAAATAATAATTGGGTCTTTAAATACAACCCAATTTACTCTTTCGGTACAAGGAGGTGTTGTTAAAGAGCCTCCGTAAGCGTAAAAATCATTGTTTTTAGGAAACAAAGTTGTTAAGTCTAAAGATTGGTCTATTTCTTTGGTTTTATTTTCTTCTATAGGTAAGAAGCTTTCAAAAAATTCAAATAACTGACTTTCCGCTCCTTCTTTGGCCAAAATACTCATTACGGTGTATTTATTAGATTTACTTTTATGAACTAAGTGAATTTCTAAAGGAAAACGTACTCCATTTAGGGTGTGTTCTGATGGTTCATGAAAATGGACTTGTGATAAAAAATAAGTATCTCCATGATATTGAATAGAATCTCCTGCTTCAAAATTAAACTGAATGGAATGTCCGTTATTGATAACTTGTTTTATTTTGGTAGTAGGCGAATATAAAATATCTAACGAATTTTCTTTCTGTTGTACAGGTTTCGTGTTAATATCTATAATGTTAATAGGAGATTGCTTTTTGCCATCACAATCTGAGTTTTTTTCTATTTCTGCCCAGTGCTCTGGAGACGTTTCACCATTATAAGTCCAATGGGCATGGTTTTCTTCTTGGTGATTTTTTTTCTCTTTTTTATCTGAATTACAAGATGTAATAGTAACAAGAGTAAAAATTAGGAATGTAACTATAAACTTTTTCATTTTTTTTATTGTTTTGTAATGATTGATTTCAACTACAAATGTAAGAGAAGAATGAAAAGCATTTCTATAACTTTGGTCATATTTTAAAAAAAAATAAAGAAATCGGTTTCGTAATTATTAGGTTTAATTTATTCGTAAATATTAAAGACTACAGCTTAATTAGGATAAAAAAAAACCTCACCATTTTGCAATGATGAGGTTTTATATTTAATTTAGGTATTGATTAACGTTCTCTACGTCTTCTTCCGAATCCGCCAGATTTTCTGTCTCCACCACCTGTATTTCTATCTGCTCTATCAGAAGAGCTCCTATCTGATTTTCCTCTAGAAGAAGGGCTGTCAGAACTTCTACGTCTTCCAAAACCTCCATCTTTTTTACCGAAAGGTTTTTTACCACCTCTTCGTCCACCACCAGAACGTTCTTTTTTAGTAATCTCTATGTTTACAGAGCGTCCATCAAAATCTGGTTGATTGCTAGCAAAAGCTTCTAATGTTTGGTCTTCGAAATTTTTATCAAGTTCAAAGAAAGAAAAAGTATCTAAGATATCTATAGAACCTATTTCTATTTTATCACCAATATTTTGGTCGTTAATTAAACCTATTAATTTACCTGGGTTTAAGTTATCTTTTCTACCAATGTTGATAAAGAAACGGGTCATGTTTTCATTAACCGTTCTCGCTCTAGAGTTTTCTCTAGAAGATAAATCATTTAAGTCTTTAGAGTTTTCGTAATACTTTAACATTGTATTAAATTCTAAAGAAACAAATTTTTTGATTAATTCTTCTCTATCTAATGATTCTAGTTTTTCATAAATACTTGGTAAAAATTCCTCCATTTCAGATTCATTTACTTCCGTATTTTGAACCTTATCAATTAAATTCATTAATTGATTCTGAACAATTTCTTTTCCAGAAGGAACTTTACCTTCTTCAAATTTCTTTTTAATGATTCTTTCAATCTGACGTAATTTCCCCTTTTCTTTTCCATTTACTAAAACAATAGAAATACCTTTATTACCAGCTCTACCAGTTCTACCACTTCTATGAGTATAGTTTTCTATTTGGTCTGGTAATTTGTGGTTTATTACGTGTGTTAATTCAGTAACATCCAATCCACGAGCAGCAACATCTGTAGCTACTAATATTTGAATTGTCTTTTTACGGAATTTACCCATTACAGAATCTCTTTGCCCTTGAGATAAATCTCCATGCAAAGCATCTGCACTATAACCATCTTTTATTAGGTTGTCTGCAACTTCTTGTGTTTCTCTACGAGTTCTACAAAAGATAATTGCATAAATATCAGGGTTTAAATCTGCTATTCTTTTTAATGCAGGGTAACGAGTTCTTTCTGTAACTGAATAATATTCATGACTTACATTTTCTGAACCAGAATTTTTCTCACCAGAAGTGATTTCTACTGGTTTGGTCATGTAGTTTCTTGCAATAGACTCAACTTCTCTAGGAAAAGTTGCAGAAAACAATAAAGTTTGTTTTGTTTCTGGAGTAGCTTCTAAGACTTTATCTAATTCGTCTTTAAAACCCATGTTTAACATTTCATCAGCTTCGTCTAAGACTAGCCATTGAACGTTTCCTAATTTTAAAGCTCTTCTGTTAATTAAATCTACAGTTCTACCTGGAGTTCCAACTACTATTTGTGCACCTCTTTTTAAAGATCTAATTTGATCTTCCATACTAGAACCACCATAAACGGTAGCTACTTTAACATCTGGTAAATATTTACAAAAGTCTTTTATGTTATTACCAATTTGAACTGCAAGTTCTCTTGTTGGTGATAAAATAATTGCTTGTACGTTTTTACTATCTGTATCTAAAAGCTCTAATATTGGCAAACTAAAAGCAGCAGTTTTACCTGTACCTGTTTGTGCAAATGCTTTTAAATCGTCTGTAGATGAAATAATTTGTGGAATTGCTTTTTCCTGAATTACGGTAGGTTTTTCGTAACCTAAATCCGTCAATGCTCTGTTAATCGGTTCTTTTAAACCTAATTCTAAAAATGTTGACATTACTGTGTTTTTTTGGATTCACAGAACGCCCACCTGCAAACCCGATTATAAATTCGACCTGATTATTAATGAGTTAGACTCAGAATAAAAATCGTGCAAATGTACAACTAATATTTTAATTAAGATGAATTATTTTGGAATACTTAATTGTTTTAAATCTGAATACAATTTTTTAGAAGAAATTGAAGCAAAACCGTTTGTTATTATTCCTTGTTTGTTAATAATAATAGATCTTGTCATTTTACTTGTTAAGAAATTGTTTGCCTGGCTATTGGCAGTAATAAAATATTGACTTTTAATATCTAGGTGTTTTATTCTGTCATGCACGCTTCCATCAATTTTTATTTGAATAAATTGTACATCAGGAAATTGTCTTCTTAAATAATTAATTCTAGACGAGATATACATAGGTGTCGTATTCTCTGGATTCCAAAATAATAAAAAAGTGTTTTTATTTTTTATGAGTTTTTTTATAGAGTGTGTTCCGTTTGTTAAATCATTTATGGTAAAATCAACCATTTTTAGACCTTTATTTAGTACTTTACTATCTAAAAGTAATTGCCTAACGTGAGCCTTGTCTTTTGCACTTGTGCTTAAATTAAAATAAGTTTCAAAAGCTTCTTTGTTTGCGTTGCAGCTAGATTTTTCATAAAAATGACTGACAACTGTTTGCTTTAAAAAAGCATTTTTTGAGGCTTCAGATTTTATCTTATTTTTTATTGTTTTTAATAAATCTACTGTAAAACTAGACGAATACTCATTGGTCATTGGTTTATGTCCCAAAGAATAGGTGATATTGTATAGAAAATTCCTTACATATTTAGAGTAAGGTTGGTAGTACATTAAAGAGTCGTTATTTATATTTACAGACGCTCTATGCTTATAAAAAGTATTATTAATGGTACTAAATTCTGTTTTATGATTGTATTTTACATTGGCAATTGGGTATCTTTCTATTCTAGCAAAAATAGGGTAGGTAAGTGCCACTTTTAAAACGTTATTAAAACCTTTTGTTTCTTCTGTATGATCTTTTGTGTATTCTTTATAAGTTTTCTCTTTTAAAGAAAGTAAAGAATCTGTTTTTCTAAGAAATTGGTTAGGTGATAATTTGTTAAATTCATAAAACATTTTATTATCTTTTTCCTCTTCTAAAAAGCAGTCTATTAAAATATTATTTCTTTCGGCACCTTTTCCTGCAAAAACGATAGATTCATCAAAATCCCAAGTGTTTAAACGCAACATTAAACTATCTTTAGGTTCTAAGTATATATATTGGTTTTCATTTCCATGCGTAAAATAGTACAAACCTTCATTGGCGTTTTCTAATTTTCCTAAAAATTTATGATCTTTACCTAAATACAATGTATCTATTACTTTATCCATAGAGAATAAAACAACATATTTAGATTTTGGGTTTATAATTTTACCGCCAAAATAAGTTGCTGTATTTTTAGAATTAGAACTACAGCCCACAAAAGCAGTAATCATAATTAATAAAATTAAATGAAGAAGATATTTAATCATACACATTAGGGGTCTTTACCTTATAACAAAGTTAGGTATTCATAGGAGCTATCGTTGTTAATTCATTGTTAAAATAGTTATAAAAACGGAAGTATAATTTATTGAAAACCGTTTGAAATGTGGGGGTAAAAGATAAATGAAATTTGTACTTTTGCAAAAATTAAAAAAATATAGAGTATGTTATCAGTTTCTAATTTATCTGTACAATTCGGAAAACGAATTTTGTTTGATGATGTTAATACAAAATTTCAAACAGGAAATTGTTATGGAATTATTGGTGCAAACGGAGCAGGAAAATCCACTTTCTTAAAAATTATTTCAGGTGTTCAAGAACCAACTTCTGGTCAGGTGCATTTAGAAAAAGGTAAAAGAATGTCTGTATTAACACAAGATCATTATGCTTTTGATGAATTCCCAGTATTAGAAACCGTAGTAATGGGTAACAAGGATCTTTTTAAAATTAAAAAGCAAATAGATGATTTATACGCTGACTATACTGATGAAAACGCAGAAAAAATTGGTGAACTTCAAATAAAATTTGAAGAAATGAATGGTTGGAATGCAGATTCTGATGCTGCAGCAATGTTATCTAATTTAGGTATTTCTGAAGAGTTGCATTATTCATTAATGAAAGATTTAGATGGTAAACAAAAAGTACGTGTATTAATTGCACAAGCGCTTTTTGGAAATCCAGATGTATTAATAATGGATGAGCCTACCAACGATTTAGATTTCGAAACTATTGCTTGGTTAGAGAATTTTATTGCAAATTTTGATAACTGTGTTATTGTAGTATCGCATGATAGACACTTTTTAGATGCGGTTTGTACACATATTTCTGATATTGATTATAGTAAAATAAATAATTATTCTGGTAATTATACTTTCTGGTATGAGTCTAGCCAGTTAGCAACAAGACAAAGAGCACAACAAAATAAGAAAGCTGAAGAAAAGAAGAAGGAATTAGAAGAGTTTATCCGTCGTTTTTCTGCAAATATGGCTAAGTCTAAACAAGCCACTTCTCGTAAAAAAATGATTGATAAGTTAAATGTTGAAGAAATTAAACCTTCTAGTAGACGTTACCCTGCTATTATTTTTGACAGAGATAGAGAGGCTGGTGATCAGATTTTAAATGTAGAAGAATTATCGAAAGAATTTGAAGGAGAAAAATTATTTGATAATGTACATATCAATTTAAATAAAGGAGATAAAATTGCTGTTATTTCTAGAAACTCTAGAGCGGTAACTGCTTTTTATCAAATTATAACGAATAATGAAAAGGCCGATGCTGGTAAATTTGATTGGGGTGTTACAACTACACAATCATACTTACCGCTAGACAATTCTTCTTTTTTCCAAGATGGAGAATTAAATTTAGTAGATTGGTTAAGACAGTATGCACAAACAGAAGAAGAGCGTGAAGAAGTTTTTTTAAGAGGTTTCTTGGGGAAAATGATTTTTTCTGGAGAAGAAGCTTTAAAGAAAAGTAACGTGCTTTCTGGGGGAGAAAAAGTACGTTGTATGTTGTCTAGAATGATGATGAAGAGAGGAAATGTCTTAGTTTTAGATGAGCCAACAAATCACTTAGATCTAGAATCTATACAAGCTTTAAATAATTCATTAATCAATTTTAAAGGAACTATATTGTTTACAACGCATGATCATGAGTTTGCACAAACGGTTGCCAACAGAGTTATTGAGTTAACTCCAAAAGGAGTAATCGATAGATATACTACTTTTGATGATTATTTATCAGATCCAAAAATTAAAGAATTAAGGGATAAAATGTATTCTTAGTTTTAAAAGACACAGATTTTACAAATATTCAATACTTTAACAAAAAAAGACCCACAAATTTTAAAAATTTGTGGGTCTTTTTTTGTTCTTTAGATTAAATTTTCAAGAATATTGAATGGGATGAAAGAGTGTCTTTGATGCCATAAATATTATGTGTAATCTGTGAAACACGTGTCTTTTTATTTTTTCTGTAAAGGGCTAATAATTTTAACATCAGAAAAAGAAATAGCACCTCTAACAACACCATCTATCGTTTTCTTTAAGGCTTCAATCAATTGCATTTTTAATTGTGATTTATGATAAATTAAACTCACTTCTCTTGCTGGTGGAGGATTTGTAAATTCACGTAAATGGCTTTTATCGGCATCATTTAAATCTAAAGTATGTAAATAAGGTAGCAACGTCATTCCCAAACCTTCTTTAGACAGTTTTATTAAAGTATCAAAACTTCCACTTTCTAATTGAAACCCTTTTTTATTATCTACTTTACGAGTGCTACATAAATTAATAACGCTGTCTTTAAAACAATGCCCATCCTCTAATAACAGAATATCTTCCATTTCTAACTCCTCAGCAGTGATGGTTTTGTTTTTAGATAGTCTATGGTTTTGAGGAATTAAACCAACAAAAGGTTCATAATATAAAGGTCTTTCTTTTATCGCTTCATTTTCTAAAGGAGTTGCAGCAAGACCTGCATCTATATGACCGTCAGTTAATTTTCTTATAATTTCTTCGGTAGTTAATTCTTCGATAATTAACTTTACTTTCGGATATTTTTTAGTGAAATTTTGTAGAAACATCGGTAATAAAGTGGGCATAACTGTAGGAATAATCCCTAGTTTAAATTCACCACCTATATATCCTTTTTGTTGATGAACAATGTCTAAAATTCTATTACTTTCATCTACGATAACTTTTGCTTGTTCTACTATTTTTTTTCCTACTTCTGTTAATTCAATTGGCTTTTTAGAACGGTTAAATATCTTAACACCTAATTCGTCTTCCAATTTTTGAATTTGCATACTCAATGTAGGTTGAGTAACAAAGCTATGCTCTGCAGCAACCGTGAAATTCTGGTATTCTGCAACAGATAAAACGTATTTTAATTGGGTAATGGTCATTGTGTATCAAATTTTTTGATAAAGATATTAAAACTATCAATTATAATTATACTTTATGAGCTTAAATTTTTCTTAAATTTGTGTATCAATAAAAAATATTACAAAATGAACAAAACAATATTAGGATTAGACAAAAAAGAAACAGCTAATTTAGTCGATGAATTAAATGGTTTATTAGCAAATTTTCAAATTTATTATCAAAGTTTAAGAGGTCTACACTGGAATATTAAAGGGAAAAATTTTTTTCAATTACATGTTAAGTTTGAGGAGTTTTATACAGATTCTCAAGTAAAGATAGATGACATTGCAGAACGTATTTTAACCTTACAAGGCAAGCCTTTGCATACTTTTACAGATTATATTAATTTAGCAATAGTACCTGTAGGAAAAAATATTTCTAATGATGTAGAAGCAGTGGAGTTGGTTGTAACCTCACTTTCTGAATTATTAAAAATTGAAAGAAGTATATTAGACTCTTCAGATGAAGCAAATGATGAAGGTACCAATTCTATGATGAGTGATTTTATTGCAGAGCAAGAAAAAACAATTTGGATGTTAAATTCTTGGTTGGGTAAATAATTAAAAAAAAATAGAAACGTATCACGTTGAACTTGGTTCAGCATCTTATTACTAAAATAATAAATTCCTATTAAGATCTTAAAATAAAATTTAGATCTAATAGGAATTTTATTTTAAATATAGTTTTTATTTAAGTAAATAATAAACGCCAATTTCTAAGCCAAGAAAACTATAACCATTATTGGGTGTTTTAGTATCAAAGTTAGAAACATGTCCTATATTACTTCCTAAATACAGGGATGTCTTTTTACTAGTTTTATAAGAAAAACCCAAAGATCCGTTTTCTATAAAAGTAAATCCTTTTGCCAATCGTTCTGTTCTAGTGTCTATAGTTGCTAACCCTAAACCAATGGTGGCTTTAAAGTCTAAGTTTTTAATAATTTCTCTCTTCAGAGCAAAACCTAGTTCAAAAGCATATAAATGCATGGTTTTAGGTGTTGTAAATTCTAATCTTAAATCTTGATAATTATTTTCTGAAGGCAAAACAAATTGCTCATTTAATAATTGGTGTTTTATAACCTGTATTTCTGGTTGAACGATGAGTTCTATATCAAAGGATTTCCATTTACCTAAGTCGTAAAAAGCTTGTAGTTTCAGTATGTTTGAGGAGTACGTGTAATCCTTATCTTCAAAAACAAAGTTTTTAGCATTTACATTATTGTAAAGAAAACCAACTTTTTTAATATTTAGAATCCCTTTTTTCTTTTCTTGAGCATTTAAAGTATAGGTGAGGGCTAAAATTAAAAAAAATAGAATTTGTTTTTTAGACATTTATTTAAAAATTACGGCTCTTAATTAAGGGAGATTAAGAAAACATTTTAGCTACTTTTTCTGCCTTTCTACTTGTAGAGTAATCATAAAAACCTTCGCCAGATTTTATGCCTAATTTACCAGCCATAACCATGTTTACTAATAATGGACAAGGAGCATATTTAGGGTTTTTAAAACCATCGTATAAAACATTCATAATAGACAAACAAACATCTAAACCAATAAAATCTGCCAATTGTAAAGGCCCCATTGGGTGTGCCATACCAAGTTTCATTACGGTATCTATTTCTTCTACACCAGCAACATTATTATACAAAGTTTCTATAGATTCGTTAATCATGGGCATTAAAATTCTGTTAGCCACAAAACCAGGATAATCATTTACTTCCACCGGAATTTTACCAACCTTTTTAGAAAGCGCAACAATGGTTTCCATTACCTCATTAGAAGTATTGTAACCTCTAATAATCTCTACTAATTTCATAATAGGTACTGGATTCATAAAATGCATTCCAATAACCTTATCGGGTCTACTAGTTGCAGCAGCAATTTGAGTTATAGAAATAGAAGAAGTATTGGTTGCTAAAACGGTGTTTTCATTACAAACTTTGTCTAATTCTTTAAAAATTTTCCCTTTTAAAACAGCGTTTTCGGTGGCAGCTTCCACAACTAAATGTGCGTCTTTAACCCCTTCCTTAATAGAGGTAAACGTGCTAATGTTATTTAAAGTCTTGGTTTTATCTGCTTCAGAAATTTTTTCTTTGGCCACCATTCTATCTAGATTTCTAGCAATGGTGTTCATTCCTTTTTCTAAAGAAGCTTCAGAAATGTCTATTAAACTTACCTTATAATTAAACTGAGCAAAGGTATGTGCAATTCCATTTCCCATGGTTCCAGCACCAATAATAGCTATATTTTTCATGTATTCTATTTTATTTGGGCGTTTTAACGGGCTTTCGCTACTCGCTTTTTTCGTACCTCAAAAGAGCTCAAACAAACCGCTCTATCCCTAACGCAATTATTTACAAACCTCACTATTTATTCAAAAAATATTCACTCTTTTAAAAGTGAAAATAAGTGCCTTGTTCTTTTTAAATCGACAATCTAACTCCAAAAGGAACAAGGTATGCTTCTTATATAAATATTTTTATATTAAGCCAAAATTGGATAGAATAAAACACTTGGTTATCACTCTTCGATTAAAAACAATCAATAATCATTTGTGCTACTTTTAGCGCTTCCGTACCTTGTCTTAAACTTACTACTGGAGATGTGTTGTTTTTAATTGAATGCGCAAAAGACTCTAATTCGTCTAAAATAGCATTGTTATTTTCTACTTCAGGATTTTCAAAGTAAATCTGTTTTTTAACACCTTCAGCATTTTGTAAAATCATTGCAAACTCATCAGGATTTGCAGGGACGTCTTTCATTCTAACAACTTCAGATTCCTTGCTTAAAAAATTAACAGAAATATAGGCATCCTTTTGAAAAAAGCGAGATTTACGCATGTTTTTCATAGAAATTCTACTAGCAGTTAAATTAGCGACACAACCGTTTTCAAACTCAATTCTTGCATTTGCAATATCAGGAGTATCAGAAATAACAGCAACACCACTTGCATGAACATTTTTAACTTGAGATTTTACAACAGAAAGAATAATATCAATATCATGAATCATCAAATCTAACACTACAGGTACATCTGTACCTCTTGGGTTAAATTCTGCCAAACGATGGCATTCGATAAACATTGGGTTTTCTATTTTATCTTTAACAGCTGTAAAAGCAGGGTTAAAGCGTTCTACATGCCCAACTTGTCCTAAAACATGAAATTGACTAGCCAATGTTTTTAAAGCTTCTGCTTCTAAAACGGTTTTAGTAATTGGTTTCTCAATAAAAATATGACGTCCTCTTTCGATGGCTAATTTAGCGCAATCAAAATGAGATAAAGTAGGTGTTACAATATCTATAACTTCAACAGCATGTATTAATTCCTTTACAGAATCAAAAGAGGTATAACCAAATTCTTCGGCAACATTTTTTGCGTTTTCCTTAGAGGGATCGTAAAAACCAACTAAGTTGTATTTGTCTGATTGTTGTAATAATCGTAAATGAATTTTTCCTAAGTGGCCAGCACCTAATACTCCTACTTTAAGCATATAAAATGTTTTAAGTCTTTCTGAACAAAGTAAAACAAACCTTTTAGTGAATCGGTTATTTTATGATTTCTTGCGTTGTAGCAGAAACGTTCATTATAAAGACATTAGTTTCGTTTTTCTGACTTTAAAAATCAGCCAAAAACAAAGATACAATTTTATGCTTATGTATATAGATTAATTACTATTTTTAGAGTCCAGAAATTTATAAAATTTGAAAGACACTTCTAAACACCAAGGACTTAGAAACCAGTTAGCTAAAGTATTAAAAGCAAAAGGGATTATCGATGAAAATGTATTGAATGCAGTACGTAGAATTCCGCGACACCTATTTATTGATAGTAGTTTTGAGTCTCATGCCTATCAAGACAAAGCTTTTCCTATTGCAGCAGATCAAACTATTTCTATGCCTTACACTGTGGCTTTTCAGTCTCAAACTTTAGAGGTAAAGCCTGGTGATAAAGTATTAGAAATTGGCACAGGTTCTGGGTATCAAACGGCTGTTTTATTAGAATTAAAGGCAGAAGTGTACTCGATAGAAAGACAACGAGAGTTGTTTAAAAAAACCTCTCTTTTTTTACCAAAACTGGGGTATAAACCCAAAAGATTTATTTTTGGAGATGGATATATAGGATTAAAAGAACAGGCACCTTTCGATAAAATTATCGTAACCGCAGGAGCTCCTTTTGTACCTAAACCGTTATTATCTCAATTAAAAGTAGGAGGTAGGTTGTTGATTCCGGTTGGAGACAAAACACAAATAATGACGTTGTTTATTAGAAAATCTGCTACAGAATTCGAAAAACATGAATTAGGAGATTTTGCTTTTGTACCCATGTTAGAAGAAAAAAATTAGTGTTTCAAGTTTTAAAGGTTTGAAAGTTCAAAGTTGGATGTTTTAAAGGTTTAAGTTTTGTTTAAATCCTTATTTTTAGTGCTTGATGTTTCCAAGTGAACCTTTTTCTGTAGGTGTTAGTTCATAAATAAAATTAGGATTTAAGTTTTCTACTTCTCTATGAGAAACAAAAAGGATAGTGGTGTCACTTTCTTTTACAATTTTATTAATTAAAGCAACCACAATTGCAGTTCCTTGGTTGTCTAAATTAATGAGTGGTTCATCTAAAATTAATAATGGCGGATGCTTTATCATAGCTCTTGCTATTAAAACCAACCTTTGAGTTGCGGCAGTTAGGTCTTGAAAAGAAGTGTTACTTTTGCTTTTTAAATTTAATAATTCAAGCCAATCATCTGCTGTTTTAATTTGAAGAGTAGTTGGTGTTTGGTATAAGCCTACGCTATCATAAAAACCTGAAAGCACCATTTGTGCAACCGTAATTCTTCGTTTAAATAATTCTAAAATAGCAGGACTAAAATACCCTATTTTTTCTTTTATTTCCCAAACACTTTCTCCAGATCCTTTTTTCTTACCAAACAAATAGACTTCTTGTCTAAAAGCTTTTACATTATTCCCGTAAATCATGGATAAAATAGTAGTTTTTCCAGATCCATTAGGGCCAATTAAATGCCAAAATTCATTTTTATTGATTGTCCAATTAATGTTTTTTAAAATACATCTATCATCATATTCAACATTTACATTTTGTAAGGTTATAAGTTGGTTTGGTATATTTTTGTAGAATGTAATCGGTTTAGGAACTTCTCCTTTAAAGTTAAAGTTAGTCTCTTTAAATGTGTATTTTTCTATAGGAACATTCTCAATAATCTCATCATTTTCAATTTCTAAAACATGTGTTATTATTGGCAAAATTTCTTCTTTTCTATTAAAAAGCTGAATTAAAATAATTTCTGAGGATAACGCAATAAGATCTTCTTTTAAATTAGAAACAGAAGCAATGTCTAAGCTTTCAAACGGACTGTCTAAAATTAAAAATTCTGGTTTTTGTTGCAGCAAATAGTTGAGCAAAGCCTTTTTTTGCTCTCCACTAGACAAGGTTCTAATACTTCTATTTTCTTTGCTTGTTAAGGTTTGTGTGTTGTGTTTTGCTTCTTCGTCTATAAATCTATCTAAAATAGAATGTGAAAATAAAAGTCCTTTTTTGTTTTTTAAATTAGGGAAACTATGTATTCCTTTTAAAATGTTTTCTACCAAAGAACTTTTAGAAGAAAGACTTTTATTTTCAATTGTAAAATGGATATTCTCCATAATGATTTCTTATTTTTTTACTAAAGTAACATGTATATAACTAAGTACTTTTAGTTTGTGCTTTTACTAAATGCAATATTTATATTAGATTGAAAAACTATTCAACTGCACGATACCAGTTTTGTGTGCGAAATAAAAAGGCAATATAACCTCGTACGTTCAACTTGTTAGCGTTGTCTTCATCTAACCAAATTTTACAGCCATATTCTTTTCCTTTTTGAGGGTCTAAAATTGTACCTCCTTTATATTCATCACCTTTCTTTTTCATACCTTCAATAATTATCATACCTAAGATAAGCTTATCTTTCTTATCTCCCTCACATTTATCACAAACAGCATCTTGACGATCTTTATTAAGTACTTTAACAACTTTACCGTAAACTTTACCGTTTTCTTCATATAGGTTCACTATCGATTTGGTTTCGCCAGTTTCATCATCTACTGTTTTCCAATTTCCTAAAATTGATTGTGCATTTACTGTTACTGCAAGTATTAAAAGTGCGAATGTAAAAAGTGATTTTTTCATGTTTTTTTTGATTTATAAAGACATCGATAAGAGAGGTCTTAATTATTTAATTGGTTTTTAAAATATAATTTTAAATGAAGTGAATAAACATTTAATCATATTTTGCACTAAAGTTATTTTCCCATTTTCCTTGAACACGTAATATTTGTTCAATTACATCTCTTACGCAGCCTTCGCCACCTTTTTTATAAGAAATATATTTAGAGATACCTTGTATTTCTGGTGCTGCATCATTTGGGCAACAAGGCATTCCTACTAATTTCATTACAGGATAATCTGGAATATCATCTCCCATATACAACACGTTTTCTGGTTTTAAATTGTATTTCTCTACCAATTCGTTGTATTGTTTAATTTTATCATGAGCGCCTAAATAGATGTCTTTTATTCCTAAGTTAGCCAAACGTGTTCTTACTCCTTCGTTTTTTCCTCCAGAAATAATACAAACATTTAAACCTTTATCAACGGCAGTTTTTAAAGCGTATCCATCTTTAATATTCATGTGTCTTACTAATTCTCCGTCAGGCATAATCGTAACCATTCCGTTGGTAAGTACACCATCTACATCAAAAATTAAGGTATTTATTTGTGGTAATAATTGTTTGTAACTAATTTCCATATTTATATTTTCTAAAACTTCTACACGTTGTTAGAAGTGGTATTGTTTGTTTAAAATAAATTTAATCAACCGAATTTTGAATTGATTTTGTTAAAAGTTGATAGATTTCTTGTTGATTTGTATCCAACAAATCTAAATGATTTTTTATTGTTTTTTTATCTTTTCTTACCGCAGGTCCTGTTTGTGCTTTTTCTGGGGATAAAGATGCTATTTTAGAAGCAGTTTCTTTAATTAATGGTAATAAAACTTCAAAAGGTACTTTATGTTCTATACAAATATCGTTTCCAATTTTATAAAGGTGGTTGGTGAAGTTGTTTACAAAGACGGCTGCAACATGCAATGCTTTTCTTTGTTCAGAATTTATAGTATAAATTTTTTGCCCTATTGCTTTTGCAACTTCACTAAGTAATTGTTGGTCTTTTTTAGTGGTAGCTTCTAAGCAAAAAGGAACTTCATTAAAATTGAAGTCTTTTCCCTTTGAAAAAGTTTGTAACATGTAAAAAACTCCTTTGTTATTTTTGTTTTTTAACTCGCTAATACCACATCCACCGGAGGTGTGAACCACAAACTTATTGTTGATTTTAGAAGAAACTTCAGCAATTGCATCATCTGAAACAGCAATAATTGTAAGATCTGCACTTGGAATTTTTTCTAAATTTCTAGAACTAATTTGTGTAATTGCAATACTATCAGCTTTTGAAAAAGCAGTATATAAATGCGTGGCAACATTTCCATTTCCAACAAGTAGTATTGATATCATAAAACGAAGATATTAATTTTTTTAGTGGATTGTACAAGGATTTATTAAATTAGCAAGCATAAAACGAAAGAAATGAAAGAATCGAAGAAATTTGGAATAAATACTACCTGCGTTCATGTTGGCGAAGTTAAAGACGAACAATATAAAGGAGCGGTTTCTCCTATTTATCCTTCAACTTCTTATGCTTTTGATGGCGTTGATGTGAAACGATATCCGCGTTATTTTAATACACCGAATCAAGAAATGTTGCACAAGAAGATTGCAGCTTTAGAGAAAACGGAAGATGCTTTAATTTTTGGTTCTGGCATGGCAGCTATTTCTGCCGCTTTATTTGCTTTTTTACAAAAAGGAGATCATGTAGTTGTGCAGCAAGTAATTTATGGCGGAACCTATAATTTTATTGTATCAGAATTTGATAAATATGGAATAGAATATTCATTTACAGAATCTGATAAAGTAGCAGATTTTAAACCTTTAATCAAAGAAAATACGAAGGTTTTATATATAGAAACACCTTCTAATCCGTTATTAGGTATTACGGATATGAAAGCAATTGCTGATTTGTCAAAAGAAAACGGAATTTTAACCATGATAGACAATACGTTTGCATCGCCTATTAATCAGAATCCTATAGATTTCGGAATTGATATTATGTTGCATTCTGCCACTAAATATATGGGAGGACATTCAGATATTTCTGCAGGTGCCATTGCAGCAACTAAAGAACATATTGAGCAAATATGGAAAACTGCTATCAATTTTGGAGGGAATTTAAGTGATCAAACCGTTTGGTTGTTAGAAAGAAGTTTAAAAACCTTGAATTTACGTGTAAAAGAACAAACTAAAAATGCGCAAAAAATGGCAGAATTTTTAGAAAGTAATTCAGATATTGATACCGTGTATTATCCTGGGTTAAAAAGTCATCCGCAGTATGCGTTGGCTAAAAAACAAATGAAAGGTTTTGGTGCAATGCTATCTTTTGAGTTAAAAGAAGGAATTGATGCTATGAAATTTCAGAATCATTTACAATTGATAAAACCGGCTATGAGTTTAGCAGGTTTAGAAAGTACAACTGTTAGTCCAGCACAAACCACACACGCTTTATTAAGTGAGGAAGAACGATTGGCAAGAGGAATTAAGGATGGATTAATTCGTTTTTCTGTAGGTATTGAAGAATCAGAAGACTTAATTGAAGATATATTACAAGCAATAAAAAAAGCAAAGAGTTAAACTCTTTGCTTTTTAAAATGAAAATTTGTTAGAATTTTACATGTGATCTAATTGGTGGTGTTCGTCAATTAACGGTCCACCTTCAATGATTTGTTCTGATGCTTCATTCGCAAATTTCTCGAAGTTTAAGTGGAAGAAATGTGCTAAGTGAATTGCTTTACTAATATAAGCTCCTTTGTTTATCCAAGTATTCATTGGGTTTAACATTTCTGTAGGAACATTAGGACAATATTTTGGCATAAATAATCCGAAAATAGGGTGTTGTTCAAATTCGATATTATCTAAACTTCCTTTTAAGATTTCTCCAATCATTGCTCTTGTGTATTTTAATTTAATACGAGAACCAGTTCCGTAAGGACCTCCAGACCAACCTGTGTTAATCAACCAAACGTTTACACCTGCTTCAGTCATTTTTTTACTTAACATTTCAGCATATTTTGTTGGGTGTAATGGCATAAAAGGTTCACCAAAACAAGCAGAGAAAGATGGTACAGGCTCTGTAATTCCTGCTTCTGTTCCTGCTACTTTTGCAGTATATCCAGAGATAAAGTGGTATGCAGCTTGTCCAGGAGTTAATTTAGAAACCGGAGGCAATACACCAAAAGCATCAGCAGTTAAAAAGAAAATATTTTTAGGGTTGTTTGCGTATGATGGTACTGCAATATTATCTATGTTATAAATTGGGTAACTTACACGTGTGTTTTGTGTAATAGAACCATCCATATAATCTACTTCTCCATCTTCTTTAAATACTACATTTTCTAATAAAGCACCTGGCTTAATAGCTCTAAAAATATCTGGTTCTTTTTCTTCTGATAAGTCAATTACTTTAGCATAACATCCACCTTCAAAGTTAAAAATGTTGTTGTCTTTAGTCCAACCATGTTCATCATCACCAATTAATTTTCTTGAAGGATCTGCAGATAAAGTTGTTTTTCCTGTTCCAGATAATCCGAAGAAAATTGCTGTATCTCCATCTTCACCAACATTTGCAGAACAGTGCATTGGTAAAACATCTTTTTCTACTGGTAAAATTAAATTTAATGCAGAAAATATACCTTTTTTAATTTCTCCTGTATAACCAGAACCACCAATTAAAGCAATTTTATCTGTAAAGTTAATGATAGAGAAATTTCCTTGACGGATTCCGTATGCTTTTGGGTCATCACAAATATAACCAGGAGCACATAATACTAACCAGTCTTCATCAAAATTAGCTAATTCTTCATCAGTAGGTCTTAAGAACATATTGTAAACAAAAGAAATAGACCATGGGTATTCTGCTACGGTTCTAATATTTGTTCTGTAAGTTGGGTCTGCACATACATAACCATCTTTAGCGTATATTTCTTTATTAGATAAATAATCTGTAACGTTCTTTTTTAATTTATCGAAATTTTCTTGAGAAACAGGTTTGTTGGTTTTTCCCCACCAAACTTTGTCTGCTGTATAATCATCTTTAACTATAAATCTATCTTGAGGAGATCTACCAGTAAATTTACCAGTGTTTACAGCTAAAGTTCCATTTTTGGTTTCTCTACCCATACCTTTTTCAATAGTAATTTTTTGAAGTTCTTCAGTAGGTAAGTTCCAATTTACTGTTACGTTTTTTAATCCGTAGGTTTCCATGTTTCTTTTGGTTTCCATAATTTAATTATATAGTTATTAATTAATGATTATTATAATGGTCAAATATTTGACGTTTATATTATTGTTTTTTGATATTGTAAAATTACTCACATTATACAGGTTGATATATGACATATATCATACCCGTAACGAACAGTAAAATTTTATGATAATCCCAACAAAAAGAAGTCAATTTTATATAAAATTAAATACGAAAACGTAATAGAAATAATTTCTTATTATGTTTCTTTAAAAAATGATTATTTTTGATGATTCAATTTATGGTTTTATTAAAGAATAATTAGTAAAACGACGAATTTGTTGTCTTTTTTTAGGGCAATAGAATGGTTTTTATGATAAAAACTGATAAAAAAATAACATATATTAAATGCGTACATTATAATGAAACTAGATATTTTGGCTTTTGGAGCCCATCCAGATGATGTAGAATTAGGTTGTGGAGGCACAATTGCAAAGGAAATTTCCTTAGGAAAAAAGGTAGGTATTGTAGATCTAACGAGAGGCGAATTAGGTACTCGAGGTTCTGCTGATTTACGCGATATTGAAGCAGCAAATTCAGCTCAAATTTTAGGGGTTTCTGTAAGAGAAAATCTTCGATTTGCAGATGGCTTTTTTGTGAATGATAAAAAGCATCAATTAGAGGTCATAAAAATGATACGTAAGTATCAGCCAGAAATTGTGTTATGTAATGCTGTAGACGATCGGCATATTGATCATCCTAAAGGAAGTAGTCTAGTGTCTGATGCATGTTTTTTAAGTGGGTTATTAAAAATAGAGACAGAAGTAGAAGGGGAGTTGCAAGAAAAGTGGAGACCAAAGTTGGTCTATCATTATATACAATGGAAAAATATAGTGCCAGACTTTGTAATTGATGTTACAGGATTTATGGATCTTAAAAAGAAATCGGTGTTAGCATACGCTTCCCAGTTCTATGATCCTGCTAGTAATGAGCCAGAAACACCTATTACAAGTAAGAATTTTACAGATAGTGTAGATTATAGAGCAAAAGATTTAGGAAGATTGATTGGTGTAGCATCTGCAGAAGGCTTTACCACAGAGCGTTACGTGGCTGTAGAAAATTTAAGTAAATTAATTTAATATTTTCTTTTTTAGAAGCGGAAAAAAGTTTTATATTTGCACCCGCAATTATATGGTGGTTGTAGCTCAGTTGGTTAGAGTATCGGTTTGTGGTACCGAGTGTCGCGGGTTCGAGTCCCGTCTTCCACCCAAAAAACAAAGCTTCTTAGAGATAAGAAGCTTTTTTTGTTTCCATACTTTTTTAAATTAAGCATATTTTTAACGTGATTTATTTTTTTTGAGAATCGTGTAAATGTGATATGCATTTAAGATAAATTAAATTGAAGAGCTTTAATAGTATTGTTTGAACCATGTCTTTACGTTATATGATATATTCAATTAATTTAGTCATTAGTAGTACAAACGCATCTGTGGAATCTTTTAGAACGGAATTTAGAGGGGTTAGGGGTATAGAAACTTTCCTTTTTATACTGACAAGTAGTTATGCGTAATTCTATAATATCACAACTTTTGGGCTTAATCTGTCTTTTAATAGGATTTATTCTTTTTGAGGATCGTGCAAGAGTGATGAGAAGGTATGGTGAGCTTAATTAAGAGATTTAATAGTCTTGTTAGGTTTATGTCTGTTCTATTATTAGAGTTGGAAGTACAAGTGTTTCTGAGGAATCTTTTGGAGTATAATTTAGAAGAGGTAGGGCTATGTGTTTTTTGCTTTTTTAGACTCTCAAATATTTATGCCTAATTTCTAAATCCCACAACTTTTTGACTTGATCCTTTCTTAGTATGGTTTTAAAACTTATGTAAAATAAAAAAGTCGCCTAAATATTTTTAGACGACTTTTGAGCGAAAGACCGGGTTCGAACCGGCGACATTCAGCTTGGAAGGCTGACGCTCTACCAACTGAGCTACTTTCGCATTATTGGTAAGCGGTTGCAAATATAATACGTTTTTTAATATCTGCAACCTTTTTTTAAAAAAAAATTAATAAAACTTTTTATCCTCTCTCAATACCTTTAAAAAATGAAAGCCATAGATATTATAACCTTCATTATAGTAGAATTTATGAGATTTAGGATTACTTGCATAGGTGTTTAATTCAATAGCTTCGCAACCTTTACTTTTAACATGATTGTCTATCCATCTAAAAAATTGTTTACCAAGCCCTTGTCCTCTTATAGATTCATTAATAATTACATGATCGGGCTCTACAGATTTACCAATATAGTGTCTTGTGGAGTACCAGAGTCCTGATATTCCCACTAATTTTTCATCAATATATATCCCAACACATTCGTAATTTGTGTTTTTAGATATTTCTAAAACTCTTTCTTTTAATAATTCTAAAGGAGTTTTTGAGTTTAATTTTGTTAAAAGTGGAATTATAGTCAAAATTTCTTCTGCTTCAATTACTTTTATTAATGTATTCATACCTTATAATTTAAAATAGGTGTACTTTTTTTGTATTACAAATTTAGGAATATAATATATTGTTGTCTAATCTTAAATTTGAGTTGTTTGTGAATAAAAAAATCTCAAACATTTGTTTGAGATTTTTATAATATAAATATCAAGCTTTGTTCTTTGTTTTTACTAGATTCTATATGGTTTTTTTTATGTTCTAAAACAATCTATAACCGTTCTTCAATCCATTTTTTAAAACTATGAAAATTTTGTGGCGCAACTCCATGACCAACTGGGTATTCAGAATAAACATTTTGTAATCCTAGATTATCTAAAAAAGGCTTTGTTTTTCTGGCCCATTCTACAGGTAGAACTTGGTCTACCGAACCATGAGAACAGTAGTAATCTGTTTTAATTTCTTTAGAAATAGATTCTGGTAATAATTCTGTATTAATATAACCACTTAAAGCAATTACATGCTGTACTTTATTTGGGTGGAAAAAACTTAAAGAATAACTTAATATGGAACCTTGACTAAAACCTAACAAAAAAGTTTTATTCGGGTCTGTATTAAATTTTGCTTTTATTTCATCAATAAAAATAGCTATTTTATCTATAGATTCTTTGGCTTGTTTTAAATCTGAAAACTTACCGTTTATATCATCAAAATTAATGGCATACCAAGCATAACTTCCAAAACCTAGGGTATTTGGTGCTTGTGCGCTAATAATTAAAAAATCATCTGGCAATTCTTCTGCAAAAGAAAATAAATCTTGCTCATTACTACCGTAACCATGCAGTAAAATTAATAAAGGCGGGTTTTTAGTTGCTTTTTTTGGCTGTCTTACCAAGTACTCTAAATCGCTCATTTAAGCTTTGTTTTTTGTTGTGATTAAACGTTTTTAAACCATTCTTGAAATTGATCTCCAATAACAGGAACTGCCTTTTCTTCACCTTTAAAAGCTCCAATAATACCAATTATCCAAAGAACAAAAAGTGCTACAGCAATGATTAGACCTATGGTGCCGTTTATTGCGGTAATTGCGTATTGATTTATTAAACCTAAAAGAGCTAAGCCAATCATTTGTCTAATATGAAAACTAGCAAATGTGTTTTTTTTAGTATTGTTCATAAAATAAGCAACAATAGTTCCAATAAATGTAATGTAACTGATAATTGCGATTGTTTTTCCTTCGTTTACTGTTTGATTTTCCATAATTATTTTAGTATTAATTGATTGTTAGCATAGATTCCATATGCTTTTCCTTTTAGTTTCTTGTTTAAAAAAGCACTGTTTTTTGATATTGATAAAATATCCTCTTTTGTAAAAGTGTAATTAAGTTCTGGATTAAATAAAGAGATTTCTGCTTTATTGTTTTCTTGAATAGAATGGTTTTCTAAACCAAAAATAGCTTTTGGTTTACTGGTAATATTGTCTATAAAATCTTCTAGATTTAAAACCGAATTGATGGCTCCAAAAGCACTTTCTAAACCAATGGTTCCGTCTTTTGCTTCACTAAACTCTAGTTTTTTGTGTTCTATATCAATTGGGTTATGGTCAGATGTAATAACATCTATAACGCCAGATTTAATTCCTTTTAGCAAGCCTTTAATGTCTGCTTTTGTTCTTAAAGGAGGGTTTACCTTATAGTTGCTGTCAAAACCTTGTAATTCATCGTCAGACAAAGTTAAATGATGCACAGAAACACTACAGGTAACTTGCAATCCTTTCTTTTTTGCTTCTTTAATTAGCTCAACAGATTTTGTTGTAGAAATGGTTGGGATATGTAATTTTCCGCCTGTATATTCTAATAAATATAAATCTCTTGCAATTTGTATGTGTTCTGCCAAAGCAGGAATTCCTTTTAATCCTAATTTAGTGCTGTTAATGCCTTCGTTTGCAATTCCTTCTCCGGCAATGGAGTTGTTTTTAGGGAAACTGAAAACCAATCCATCAAAATTCTGAGCATACAAAAGTGCAATTTTCATTAAATTATCATTGGCAATTGGTTTATTGTAATCAGCAAAAGCAATAGCACCAGATTGTTGCATGTCATATAATTCTGCCATGTCAATACCTTTGCTGTTTTGTGTTAGTGCAGCAATAGGGTATAGGTTGGTGGCGAATCCGTTTGCTTTATGTATTAAAAATTCAACGGCAGATTTATTGTCTATTACTGGGTTTGAGTTTGCATTTACTGCAACCGCCGTAAAACCGCTTTTCGCGGCAACATTTAATCCGTTTTTAATATTTTCTCTTTCTTCAAAACCAGGTTCTCCAAAAGAAACACTTGTGTCAAACCAACCACAAGAAACGTGTAAATTATCTAGTGCTACCACTTGATAATCGTTTTCTATTTCTATGGAGTTTTCAATTTTAACAATAATTCCGTTGGTAATTAAAATGTCTTTTTGTTGATGATGATATGGGCTTGAAGAGTCTATAATCGTTGCCGATTTTAAAAGCGTGGTCATGGTTTATAGAATTTTAAAATCAAAATTTCTAAAAGCAAAGATACAATTGCCAACGATAAAAACCATTTCCAAAGCCAATGAACTTCATTTTTTTTGTTGATTTCTTTAAAAACACTAGCAATTGAAGTAGAAACGGTGATTCCTTTATTAATTTTTTTTAGTTCATCTAAATCCATAAAGTTTAATAAACTTTCTTCTTTAGCATAATTGTAGCCTAATTTTTGAATGGTATCTGTGTCTTTTAGTACATTGTAAAAACCAGCTTTTAAAGGTTGCTCTTTAGTAGTGATGCTTACTTTGTTTTGAAATTTCTGTTGCAAAGGAATAAAAGAATTTTCTGAATTCGTAATTCTTAAAACCTTGTCTTTTTCGATAGATGTTTCTATGTCAATATTATTTTTAGAAGCAATTCTGTAGAATAATTTGGGGAGTTTAAAACTGAACTTTCCGAAGTTATAAAACACGGGAACAATTAAAGGAGAGTTTATGAAATTACTATTTTTTCTGTCTAAAGAACTTGCAATCCAATAGGTGTTATTTTCTTTGTTTTTAATTTGAGAAATAAAGGAAGTGCCGTTTTCAAATGAAACAATTGTACTTGCCTTTTTAGATAAAATAGGGAAGTAACTTTGTATGGTTGGGTATTGAAAATTAGTTACTTTTTTTGAAAAAACATTTTTAAAAAGAGGGTGTTTATAATTGATATTTGTAATCTTTAAAGTATCTGTTTTTTTAGGTTGAATTTTTCCAATGTTTAAATTTTGAAGCAAATAATTGTAAGAGTTGATATTCATGTTTTCATTTGGGATGATCACAAGGCTTCCTCCGTTTTTAGAAAATTCTATAATTTTTTTTGATAAAATTTCAGAGATATTTTCTATTTCATTTAGTACAATTAATTGTTGTTTTAAGATGGAGTTGTAGTTGGTGTTTTGGGCAGTGGATTGTGTGAAATTAAATTCATTTTCGGTGTAAATTTTAGTAAGAAAATCTGCCTTATTTCCTATGGATAAAACTTTGATTTTTTGATCGTTTTTTAAGGTGAAATAAAACACGTTATCAAAGGCGAAAGTATCGCTAATGGTGAGTTCAATTTTTCCGTTAAATGAAGCCTGATTCTGAATTTTAAATTGTATTGTTTTTAAAGCGTCTTTTTTTAAAGAGGAGGAGAGCTTACTAATCAGTTTTGCATTGTTGTAAATTGCAATAGGAATATTTTCTTTTGCTTTGCCTTGGTTCTTTACAAGTACATTTAGCGTAAAGTTTGTAGTATTTATGTTGCTGATAAAAACACTATCTATAGAAATGTTATTTTTAATAGAAGGTTCTAGTTTTATAGCAGAAAAAGGGGGTGTTACATTTGTAAACTCGTTTTTGTAAATATTCTGAAAATCAGATATTAGTATTATCTTATTTGAACTTTTGATTTTATCATTTTTTTGTGAGGTAAATTTAAGTAAAATCGTAGAAAGATCTACTTTATTTGGAGTTTCTTTAATTTGTAACAAGACTTTTTTTAATTCTGCCTTGGTAATATTCTCGTAAAAACCTGAATTTGTCTGTAGCGAATATTCGTCTTTTTCTGATACGTTTTCTATAAGTTCTTGTGCAGCAACTTGTAGTAAATTTCCTTTTTCTCCTTTTGTATTTGTGCTTAAAGAATTGTCTAAATAGATAAAATTATGTTGTTTTTGGTTGGATGTTTTATCACTTAAATAAGGTTGAGAGAAAGCTAATATTATCGCTGAAAAAAGAAGCATTCTTGTAGCTAATATGAGCCACTTTTTTATACGAGAACTTTTACGTGTTTGCTGTACTATTTTTTGTAAAAATGCAACGTTTGTAAAAGGAACTTTTACAAATTTTTGTAGTTGAAAAAGATGCACTATAATCGGAATAATTAGTAGTGCTAAAAAGTATAAAACAGCTGGGTTTTTAAATTGCATTTAGTATTTCTATGAGTTTCAAAAATAAGAAAAATTATACGATTTAGTTAAGATTTGTTACACAGAATTTTTCTTAAAGATTGTGCTTCGAAAAGTTGAAACATGAAATTAAAAGGCTTCTAGAATTTTTCAAAAACACCTAAACCGAACAATGCAAAATCATATTTTACCGGATCATTTGGATCTAGTTTTCGCAAGTTTGTATCTAATTCAGAAAGTGCTTTCCAATCGTTTTGTTTTCTTAAAAGTAGTTTTAATTTACGTGCAACATTTCCGGAATGGACATCTAACGGACACGATAAATTTGCTGGTTTGTGTGTGTGCCAAATTCCAAAATCTACACCAGAATTATCGTTTCTAACCATCCATCTTAAGAACATATTTATTCTTTTTGCCGCTGAATTTTTTAATGGATCAGAGATGTGTTTATGCGTTCTTATTTGATGTGGAACTTCAAAAAACACTTGTTTTAGATGGTGAATTGCATTCTTGTAATCGGTCTGTTTTTTAGCTACCAATAAAACATGTTCTAGTCCTTGGTGATGTGTGTAAATGTGTCTTAAAGACGTTATAAATTGTTGTAAATCGATTGCATTAAAAGTTCTGTGTACAAATCCTTCAAGAGATTTTAGATCAGTTTCTTGATGATTCATCACAAAATCAAAAGGAGCGTTATCAAAAAGATCCATCATTTTAATTGCATTTCGGATAATCATCGTTCTATTTCCCCAAGAAATAGTTGCCGTTAAAAAACCTGCAATTTCAATATCTTCTTTTTTTGTGAATAAATGAGGGATCTGAATTGGGTCAGATTCAATAAAATTGGGGTTGTTATATAGAACTACCTTCTCGTCTAAAAATTCTTTTAATTCAGATTTTTTCATACTTATTCAAATAAAAAACTCATTAAAAATAAAAAACCATTATAGCTTCCATGTAATAAAATAGACCATAATAGCCCAAATTTAACTCGAATATAGCCAAAATAACCACCAACGAGTAATTGAGGTAGGATTAAAAGAGGGGAGAGTAATAGTACGTTTGTGGTAATTTTAAAATTGCTAATATGTATAAAACCAAAAATTAGTGTAAAAATATAGAAGGCATATTTAAATGAATTTGGTTTTATAAAAATAGTAATTGGAGCTCTAAATAGTGTTTCTTCTATAATAGGAGCAACGACAGAACTCAATAATAAAACTTGAATAAAAGACATGTCTTTAAACATTTCTTCTATTTTATGAGTTTCAAAATCTACAAGTTGTAGCTCTTGAATTAAACTGAATAAAGGAGTTATTATAATGCTGGTTGCGATACTAATGATAAATAGGTGAAAGAAAATTTTAATACGATACCCAGAATCCTTATTCGTATCAGCTCCTGGAACCGGATTTTTTATATAGGTAATTACATTATTAAATGTTTCTTTCATCAGTTAGCTTTATTCATAAGTAGCATAAAACTTATAAATGTTAAGTTATTCTATAATTTTACCATCAATCATTGTTAGTTTTCTATCTGCCATATTTGCCAACTCTTCATTATGAGTAATAATTACAAAGGTTTGTCCAAATTCATCACGTAATTTAAAAAAAAGTTCGTGTAAGTTTTTAGCAGATTCGCTATCTAAATTTCCACTAGGTTCATCAGCTAAAATAACGGAAGGGTTGTTAATTAATGCTCTTGCAACAGCAACTCTTTGTTGTTCTCCTCCAGAAAGTTCATTCGGTTTGTGGCTTATTCTGTGTGATAAACCTAAAAATTCAAGTATTTCCTTCGCTCTTGTCTCCGTTTCTTGTTTTGTTTTCTTAGCGATAAACGCAGGAATACAAACATTTTCTAAAGCCGTAAATTCTGGTAACAATTGATGAAATTGAAAAATAAAGCCAATGTGTTTGTTTCTAAAAGCAGAGAGTTCTTTATCTGCCAAGTTTTTAAGTGAAACACTGTTTAGTTTTAATTCGTAGTTTTTTTCTTTTTGAGGTTTGTCTAAAGTGCCTAAAATTTGAAGCAAAGTTGTTTTTCCTGCTCCCGAAGGACCAACAATGGCAACGATTTCTCCTTTTTTTATGTGCAAATCTACTCCTTTTAAAACTTCTACATCCCCATAATATTTGTGAATGTTTTTACCAATTATCATACTTAAAAACTTTGTAACGAATGTATAAAAAAGAAATCAGAAAAATATAAATCTTAATTTAAATTGAAGCTAATTAATTTGTTTGTCTTGCAAGGTTTTAAAAAGCTCTCGTAAGTATAGAAAGTGAGTAAAAAAAACCTACAAGGTTAGAAAAACCTTGCAGGAGATGCAGGGTGTAGCTAAAATATGTTTTTCAATTTATTATAATCAATAAAATAAACAAGTCTTATAGAAAAAGTATGTCTTTGAGATTGATTGAATAAATTATCTATATTTTCCCTGAAATTTAAATTAGAGTTGGTGTCTTCATTAAAAATAGAATTTCTATAAAATGCAATTAATTGACTCCCAGGTGCAAATTGCCATATATAATTTAAATCTAAATTCCAGCTATTAAAGTTTACATTATCTCCGGTGTATGTTGTGTTTGGGTCTAAATTTCCTTTTGAGTTTAAGTTGTGATATCCATTATAATCTACAGAGCCCCAGTAATGTCTAAAACTTAGAGATAAAGAAGAATTTGTACTAAAACTATATTTACCAGCAATGGTATTGGTGTAGCTTTTACGATCTCTCATGCCGAAAATTATAGTTGTTCCCTCTTCATCTACAAAACCTTGGTCGTTATTTGTTTTGTTATACTCTAGTTCATATTGTAAAGAAAATTGATTGGTAAAACGATAACGAGGAGCAACACTAAAACCATAACCTAATTTGGGGTTTTTGCGATAGGCAGTATAATAGGCATCTGCATTTAATTCTAATTTCTTTTGTGAATTGGTAGAAATCCATCCGTTTATATTTCTACTTTCTGGTTGTAAAAAATAAATACCACTTGTGGTACCTTGTCTAGGTTCAAAGAAATCTTTTTCTTTTGAATTGTAATTTAAATTACCTCCAAAAGTAAATCGTTTTCTAGTTTGGGCACTTGCACCAAAACCTGCATTATAACCTGTGTATACGCCAGAGAAATGTTGAAAATTAGCTTGGTTGTAAAAATTATAATTCACCCAATTGTAATTTTTGGTAGGCTGTAAAGTTTCCCAACCTGCGTTACCATAAATATCTTGTTGATTATTACTAAAAAGGATTCCTAGATCATTCGGATTAAAATCTTTGTTTTCAAAACTATAGCCTAATTCCCAATTCCAATGCCCCAAATTATATCCAAAGCTATTATCAAAAGTATAGCCGGTATTGGGGTTGTTAATATCATCAGAAATGTTACTCATTTTAACAGAGCCGTCGGCATTGTATTTACTGTCTTTGGTTTCTATATGCCAATCTAAAGCGGTTACATTGGCATCTCTAAACTTGCCATCTCTTGTAACATTTGTGTTGATTAAAGTTATGGTAGAGTTCTGATTAAATTGTTGATCTAGCACCAAAATGTTATAGTTGGTAAATGGTGCTATCACTTCTTTTCTTGTATTTCCGGTAGTATTATTTTTAATGGTTGCTGCTGTTTTTTCTGTAATGGCGTTAAAAAAGCCAATACCCAATCCGCCTTTGGTTCTTCCTGAAATTTTAACAGCGTTTAACATCGTTACTTTACCAGGATAATTTGTAATCTCTTCATCGGCAGATAAAGTGCTTTCTACATCAAATTGATCTATAGGAGAACTACCAATTCTTCTAGAATAAAAAAGATTTGCTTTGTTAAATAATTCTGTTCCTTCTGTAAAGAATTGTCTTTGTTCTGTAAATTGCTGCTCAAACGGACCTAAATTTAATTCCACATTGTCAAAACCAACCTGACTAAAATCTGGAATTAAAGTAGCATCTAGTGTAAAATTGTCTGTCAAACCATATTTAATATCCATTCCCATGCTCCAATCATACTTTGTATGTCCTTCAAAAGTATTAGTTGTTGCAGAGGCATAAGGATATAAATTTAACCTTGTAGGTGGTTTAATGTCTCTAAAATTTTCAATTAAACCGTCGTATTGCGTCCACCTTCCAACTGAATTATCAATATGAGTCCAAGTATGTTGTGCGTTTAGTTTTTCTAACCTTCGGTGGAAATTAAATCCCCAAGACTGTACAGGTCTGTTTGCAAATCGAATTGCTCGGTAAGGGATTTTCATTTCTACTGCCCAACCTTTCTCATTAATTTTTGCGGCGCTTTCCCAAACCGCACTCCAGTTAAAGTCTTCATTGCCATTAGACACTTTAGCATCTCCTTGATTTCCGGTAACTTGAACAAGAAATTCAAAAGGGTTTTGTCCATCATCATTAGGGTTTATAGTTACCAAAAAGAAGTCTGCAATACTAAAATTATCTCTTGTGGAAAACTCTTTCGGAATTCCTTCTGGGTCAGGATCATTCATTTGTGCCGAAATGTAAATGGCATCATCATCATAAATAACTTTTACAATAGATTGATATTCTTCTGGAACAAGTGTGCCATTGTCTGGTCTTAAAATGACAAAGTCTGTTAATGTTTCAGTGTTTTTCCATGCTTCATCATTTAATAGGGCGTCTATTTTAGGCGCATTTGTTACTCTTGTGGTTTTTATAGTTTTACGATTTTCTTTTTGTTGTGCGGATAGTTGAAATATTGACAACACGACAATTAGCAATAAAATGGTTTTTTTAAACATATAATTTTTGGTTGATTATGTGTTAAGATTACAAACTGATTCTATTTTTTAATGAGAAAATCAAAGTGGGTTTTAACTATTTAAAAGACGCTTCATAATTTAGATTGTTACACTTTTAATTTTATTTTTTTATGAAATTAAGGCAAAATAGCATTGATAATTTTTTTTAATGAAAACTATGCATCTTTTTATAATTGAATTTGTATTTTTGAATCGATAATAAAATTTTTACAAATGAACTTACACGAATATCAAGGAAAAGAAATTTTGAGCAGTTTTGGCGTTAGAATTCAACGTGGAATTGTTGCAAGCAACCATAAAGAGGCTGTAGATGCAGCAAAACAATTAACTGCAGAAACTGGTACAGGATGGCACGTAATTAAAGCGCAAGTTCATGCAGGTGGGCGTGGAAAAGGAGGAGGAGTTAAGTTGGCTAAAAACTTAGCAGAGGTAGAAAGTATTGCCAATGACATTATTGGAATGATGCTAATTACGCCACAAACTTCTGCGGAAGGTAAAAAAGTAAACCAAGTTTTAATTTGTGAGGATGTATATTATCCTGGAGATTCTGAGCCAGATGAATACTATATGTCTGTTTTATTAAACAGAGCAACTGGTAAAAATATGATTATGTATTCTACAGAAGGTGGAATGGATATTGAAACTGTTGCAGAAGAAACTCCGCATTTAATCTTTACAGAAGAAATAGATCCTTTATTAGGAATTATGCCTTTTCAAGCACGTAAAGTTGCTTTTAACTTAGGCTTATCTGGTGTTGCTTTTAAAGAAATGACAAAATTTGTTACTAATTTATATAAAGCTTACATAGGTTCAGATTCTTCTATGTTTGAAATTAACCCGGTTTTAAAAACATCTGATTCTAAAATTATGGCAGTTGATGCTAAAGTTTCTTTAGATGAAAATGCATTATATAGACATAGAGATTATGCAGCAATGCGTGATTTACGTGAAGAAAATCCAATTGAAGTGGAAGCAAAAGCTGCTGGTTTAAACTATGTAGATTTAGATGGAAACGTTGGTTGTATGGTAAACGGTGCTGGTTTGGCAATGGGAACTATGGATTTAATTAAAGAATCTGGAGGAGAGCCAGCTAACTTTTTAGACGTTGGTGGTACTGCAGATGCAGCTAGAGTAGAAACTGCTTTTGGTATTATTTTAAAAGACCCAAATGTAAAAGCTATTTTAGTAAATATTTTTGGAGGTATTGTACGTTGTGATAGAGTTGCACAAGGTGTTGTAGATGCTTATAAAAGTATGGGAGACAAAATTAATGTACCTATTATTTGTCGTTTACAAGGAACAAATGCTAAAGAAGCAAAAGAATTAATTGACAATTCTGGAATGGAAATTATTTCTGCTACAGAATTTCAAGAAGCTGCAGATAAAGTTGCTGAAGTTTTAGAAGCTTCTAAGTAAGAAGTTTTACATATATTGAAAACGCCTCATGAAAATGAGGCGTTTTTTTTATGAATGTATTTTTATTTGAATCAATTGATTTTATTATTTGGCTATCCTTCTGCTTTTAAATAGTATTTTTTTCGCAACCAAAAAGAAACACGTACTAATAATATTAAAGCAGGTACTTCTACTAATGGCCCAATAACTCCTGCAAAAGCTTGTCCGGAGTTTAAACCGAAAACGGCAATGGCAACTGCTATTGCTAATTCAAAATTATTACCTGCTGCAGTAAAAGCAACGGCTGCCGTTTTATCATATTCTGCTCCGGTAGCTTTTGTAAAGAAAAACCCAATGATAAACATTAAGGTAAAGTAGACTAATAATGGAACGGCTATAATTAAAACATCCATTGGTATTTCTACAATTAATTCTCCTTTTAAAGAAAACATGACTACAATGGTAAATAACAATGCAATTAATGTTAATGGAGAAATAGTTGGAATAAATTTGTTGGTGTACCAATCTTCTCCTTTTAATTTTACTAAAATAAGTCGACTTAAAATGCCCAGAACAAACGGAACTCCTAAGTAAATAGCCACACTCTCTGCAATGGTTGTAACTGAAATATCTACAATTGCACCTTCAAAACCAAAATAGGGTGGAAGCACGGTGATAAATAGCCACGCATAAAAACTGTATGCAAAAACTTGAAATATGCTGTTTAAAGCGACTAATCCTGCTCCGTATTCAGCACTTCCTTCTGCCAAATCATTCCAAACCAACACCATGGCAATACAACGCGCCAAACCAATTAAAATAAGTCCGACCATGTATTCTGGATAGTCACGTAGAAATGTAATTGCCAATATGAACATTAAAACAGGACCAATGATCCAGTTTAAAATTAGTGAAATGGATAAGATTTTGGTGTTTTTAAAAACCTTAGGTAAAAGTGCGTAGTTTACTTTCGCTAAAGGCGGGTACATCATTAATATCAATCCAATGGCAATAGGAATATTGGTGGTTCCACTACTAAATGAATTTATAATGTTTGGAAAAGTAGGAATAAAATACCCTAAACTCACTCCAATTGCCATGGCAACAAATATCCATAAAGTTAAATAACTATCTAGAAAACTTAATTTTTTTGAAGCCATTTTTATAAATTTACTTGTGAAAAAACGTAAAATAATTCCGTTGCAATTTGCAAACTTCTTTCTTGGTATTTTTCTGCTTGTTGAGGTGTATTGTCAAATGCTTTTGGGTCTTCAAAAGTAATTGGAATGCGTTTTTCTGCACCAGCAATAAACGGACAACCGCCATCTGCTTGAGAGCATGTCATAATTGCTGCAAACTCAGATTTCGGATTAAAATCGTCATCTAATTTTTTAGAAAATCCAATTATAGGATGTGCATTCTCTCCGTATTTTATACTATAAATAGGGTTTTTACCCTCAGCAATTGTTTTAATCTGAAAACCTTGATTTTTCAACGTTTCTGCAGCCATCGGGAAAAGAGCAGTAGC
This sequence comes from Polaribacter sp. Z014, assembly GCF_023555435.1. Lineage (NCBI taxonomy): Bacteria > Pseudomonadati > Bacteroidota > Flavobacteriia > Flavobacteriales > Flavobacteriaceae > Polaribacter > Polaribacter sp. Z014. The sequence continues at coordinate 25,761 of NZ_JALCZP010000020.1, read as the reverse complement.
TTCTGTTCCTCCAGAATAACAAAATACATTTTTAACATTAAAATAGCTAGCCATTGCTTGTGCCCAAACTTGTGATAAATGGCTTCTTCTAGAATTGTGGGTACAAATAAAGTTGATTCTAATTTCTTGCTGATTAGAAACCTTATCTTGAATAAAATCTGCTAACGGTTGTAAAACAGTTTTACGTTCTTCTGTAATCGAGGCAAAGTTTAAACCTTTAATTACCTTTTCAATTTCTGAAAATAGGGTAGTTTGTGTTGTGATCATTTTTTTTAAGTTGATTTTTGTTGTTTGTACTGTAAAACACTTCGGAGATTTAAATCAATTAGTTAGATGGTTTTTTCTACACTAATAAATAATAAATTGTTGTTTTTATTCTGCTTAAATCTTTGAAATTTGCGGGGTTATTTCCCGCAGATTGCGCAGATGTTCGCAGATTTTTTTGAGTATTATAATTAATAGAACCTCAGGTTCTATTTTAGCAACAACCGCCTCCAGGTGTACAAGTGTTTGCAACTGGTATGTCTGAAAATTGTAATTTTGGTTTTTCTTCTGGAATTCCGCAATTGTCTTTAGCCAAACAATCTGTTTGTTTAGACGTTAATAAGAAGTTTGTTCCATCAAAATCTAATCCGAATTTACCGATGGTTTCTGCTTGGTATTCCACTTCAATTTCTAAATTTCCGATGCCTAAAACCTTTTCAGAAAGTTCTATAATGTTTAATAATTTTTCTGGATGCAATCTGTGGTCATAATCATCTGCATTCCAAAGTTGAAAGTTTACTACTTCTTCGTTTCTAACGGTTCCGCCGCAATCAATAAAATTTTTGGTAATTTTACCAACTTCTGTAACATGAAAATGATTTGGTACTAATTCTCCGTTTGGTAATTGAAAACCAATTGTTTTTAAAGCTTTTAAAGCTACTTTTACTTCTGATAGTTTCATATTGTTATATTTGTTTATTGCAATTTTGCGATTAATATTTGTAAATTTTTTTAACAGCAATCTGTTTTTTGAGATACATCTTGATCTAAAAACTCTGACATTACTGTTTTCATTGCAGTCCAGTTTTCTTTGTGAATACAGTAGCAAACGCGAGTTCCTTCTACGTTTCCTTTTATCAACCCTAAATGTTTTAATTCTTTTAAATGTTGAGAAATTGTTGGTTGCGCCAATCCGATTTCGTTGACTAAATCTCCACAAACACAAGAATCAATTTTAAACAAATGTTGTAAAATAGTTACTCTTGCTGGGTGCCCAAAAACTTTTGCAAACAAGGCAATTTCATTTTGTTGGTCGGTAAACATTTCGGTTTTTGCTAGTCCCATATTTTATCTTTATTTATTCATTGCAATATTACGATTAATGATTGTTTCACCAAAATTATTTTAGAACGTTTATAAAAGAAATTTTTATAGTGAATTGTTTGGTTGTAGAATTTGGTTTATTAAGGTGTTCATAGTATCTTTATGAAAACAATTAACAATTATTTTAAAAGTATTATGAAATTAAAAGCCGTATTATGTATCACGTTTGTCCTTTTTTATAATTTTATTTCAGCAACTGAACGTCCGTTTTTTGATAAAAATAAAGACCTTTTGATTGCTCAGTTTGATAGCAAACCAGATCCAGATGACATTCATGCGCAAGCAGCTTTAGGTAGTTTGTTGTTGCATAAAGATTTTAAAGGCGTTAAATATTATGCCGTTGCAGGGGCGGTAGGCATTCAGAAAGGAAAATTTATTCCTTCAGATAAATTATTTAAGATGGTATTTGGTAGAAAATGGACAAATGCACATACAGACTGGGAGGGTTCTGTAAAAAAGATAACCAAAAAAGCGATTACAGTTTTAAATAAAGGAGGTAAAGTTTGGGTACAAGAAGCAGGACAATCAAATATTACGGCAGATTGGATTGCTGAAGTGCTTAAAACGGTTTCTGAAGAAATTGTAAAGGCGAATGTAATTGTGGTGCAGCATAGCAAATGGAATGAAGATCATACAGAAGCTTTGGATTTACAGTATGTAAAAGAGAAAGCGACTTATTTTGCTTTGGATGACGGAAACGCTGATAAAGAAGAAGCATGGGGAAATCGAGGCCCTTATAAAACTCCAGCGTATAGAGCTAAAGAAGCTAAATGGATAAAGTTAGCAAAAACATCACCTAACAAAAAAGCAAGAAAATTATGGGTAGAGGCGGATGCGATTATTACAAAAATGTTTCCTGATGGATTTCCGCATGAATGGTCTTACATTCATAATGACGGTGTCGATTATTCTGATTGCGTAGAAAATTGGTGGATTTTTAATTTAGGAGCAAAGGCTGATAGCAATTCTAAATTTTGGGATCGATATGTTTTAAATTAACAATATGTCTTTCGTGTATTATTTTAATAAACTTAGAATGCCTCACATTTAAGAGGCATTCTAAGTTCTACAAAATATAAAGGTTATAGTATTAAAGTAAATAACCTATTCTAAATTTTGCATTGGGGGAACTTTATATCATTTACAAATCTAAATTAACTAAGGTTCTTCCTTTCAGTTTTCCTTGCAACATTAAATCTATTTTATCACTTAATTCATCCAAAGAAATTTCTGCAGAAGCCTCGGTTAAACCGTCATTTTTCCAATCATTAGCTAGTTTGTTCCAAACTTGTTCTCTGTATGTCATTGGGTAATTCTGAGAATCAATACCTATCAATGTAATTCCTCTTAAAATAAAAGGAAATACAGTTAAATCTAGTTTTGGAGAAGCTACATTTCCGCAACAAGTTATCACACCCATTGGCGCTGTTGCTTTAATAATATTTTCAAGAATCACGCCTCCAACAGTATCAATTCCTCCAGCAAAAAGAGGTTTTAAAAGAGGTCTTTTAGCCATGTCTTCAACATCTTTTCGCATCATAATTTCATCTGCACCAAGTTTCTTTAAAAAGTCAATTTCAGACTCTTTTCCTGTAATGGCAATTGTTTTGTAACCTAGTTTTTTTAAGATAGCAATACTTGTAGATCCAACGCCACCTGTAGCTCCAGAAACAACAATAGCGCCATCTGCTGGTTTTACCAATGCAGTTAATTTTAATACAGACATACCTGCGGTTAATCCTGCAGTTCCAATAGTCATTGCTTCCTTCATAGAAAGATTTTCGGGTAACTTTACAACCCAATCTTCAGGGACTTTAACGTATTCCGCAAAGCCTCCGTCTGTATTCATTCCTAAATCGTAACTAGTGACAATAACATTGTCCGATTCTTTAAATTTAGTAGATTCTGAAGAAACTACTGTTCCGGCAGCATCAATTCCTGGGGTGTGCGGATAGTTTCTTGTTACGCCTTTATTTCCAATGCTAGACAAAGCGTCTTTATAGTTTAAAGAACTGTATTGTACTTTTATTAAGACTTCTCCTTGTTCTAATGGTGTAAAGGCAATTTCTTTAACGGAAGAAATAAAGTTTCCATCTTTTTCTTCTACTCTAAAAGCTTTGTAATTCGATTGATTATCCATATTGTTCTTTTGTGTATTATTCTTATTTTTACATCAAAGTTCGTTTAAATTAAACTGATAAACAAGAACTTACAAATTGTACGCTAACGAACATTTTGTGCTGTTTTGTCTGTTTATATAGCGTATAAGCCTAAAAAAAAAATGAAAAAAAGTTATTGCCCTATAGATACTTTTATAAATACCATTAAAGGAAAAAGGAAAGGTACCATTATTTTGCATCTTTTTCAAGGTGATAAAAGGTATAGTGAATTGGTTCGGCTTATGCCGGATATTAGCGAACGCATGATGTCTAAACAACTGAAAGAGTTAGAAAATGATGGTTTAATTATTAGAACGGTTTTTCCGGAAGTTCCTCCTAGGGTAGAGTATAGTTTAACACAATTAGGAATCGATATTCGCCCTGTTTTAAAAGGAATGTATAAAGTAGGAATGCTATTTGAAAAAAGTATTGAGTAGCTTTAAGAGATGTCTGATTAATTTATTATTTAACTAGGATTTATTTATGAAGTATTTATTTGGCGTTACTATGATTTGGGCTTTTTCGTTTAGCTTAATTGGTGTATATCTTTCTGGGTATGTAGATGCATGGTTTTCTGTATTGATGCGTATTGGTATCGCTACAATGTTATTTTTACCTTTTTTAAAGCTGAAGAAAATTAAAGTAGACACAATTTTAAAACTTATCGCAATTGGATCGGTGCAATTAGGGTTAATGTATTGTTTTTACTTTCAATCGTTTCAATTTCTTACGGTGCCAGAAGTATTACTTTTTAGTGTGCTGACACCAATTTACATTACTTTATTAAATGATATTTTAAGTAAGCGGTTTCATAAAAGACATTTACTTACTGCTTTAATTGCTGTTTTAGGAGCAGCTTATATTCAATACTCAAGTATTAACGAAAATGTGTTTTTAGGTTTTATGATTACGCAGGGAGCTAATCTTTGCTTTGCTGTTGGTCAAGTTGCTTACAAGCATTTATTAAAAGCTACGTCTGAATTAGAAAGTACCCCAAAGCATACTATTTTTGGATTGTTTTTTATTGGTGCGTTTATAGTAGCGCTTATTGCTTTTTTCATTTTTGGTTCAACAGAAAAGTTGCCAACTACATTCGTTCAGTGGGGAATACTAATATATTTAGGAGCTGTGGCTTCTGGTGTAGGTTATTTTTTTTGGAACAAAGGTGTTGTCATGGTAAATGCAGGCTCGTTAGCAATTATGAATAATGCATTAGTTCCAATAGGTTTAATTGTCAATCTTGTTATTTGGAATAAAGAGGCAGATATTCAAAAGATTTTAATTGGTGGAAGTCTTATTTTCGCTTCTCTTGCGCTTAATGAATACCTCAATAAAAGAAATCGCTCTAAATCCTTATTAATTAAAAGTATAAAGGCTGATTAAGGTTCTCTTTTCTATACTTCGTTTAAATTACAGTATTGACGAACTCTAGCTAACTATTAGTTGCTGTTTTTTTATACTTATGCAGTACCTCTAAAGGAATGTGGCAATAAGAATGGTCATTCGGAAGCAAAGTTAATCTATCTTGATGTTCTTCATCACTCGGGATAAAATTTGTTAAAGGAAGCACTTCAAGAACTATTTTTTTTATGGATTTATTTTTATGGTTTAGTTTTTCTTCTACTTTTTGAATACATTTTTTTGCCTGTAACAAGTGACTTTGATTATCACTGTAAATCCCTGTGCGATATTTCTCTCCGATATCATTTCCTTGTTGGTTGATACTATAAGGATCAATAATTTCTAATAAGTGATGAATTAAATCTTCAACAGAAATAACCTTAGGATCAAAAACTGTTTTAACACATTCTGCAAAACCATCATAGGCTGTTTTAGTAGATTTGGTAATACCATTAGCTCTTCCGGCTTCAGTTTCAAGTACACCAGGTATGTACTTTAAAAATTCTTGTACTCCCCAAAGGCAGCCGCCTGCAATGTATATCGTTTCTTCTGATGCTGTTTGTTCAGTTAAAGATTCTTTTTTTGTCATTTTAATTGCTGCTGACGTTGTTGTTTATCATTAATTGCATAGTGAAGCACTAAAGTTAATAAATAAAAACTACCTGAGAAAGTCTGTAAAAACTTTGTGAAGTGGTTAGTGTGTCTGTTTTTAGTTGTGTTAGGTGTAGCGTTTTTTTTGTTCAGAAAGTTTTTATTTTGGCTTAAAATTCATATTTAATAAACTTTATTGCTATTTCAATTTTTAAGTAGTTCTGTAAGATATTTATTAGTATATTTTTCTCCAAAATTATCAATAGTAATTGCAAATGCTAAGTGTATAATTAATGCCGTAAAAATACCAAAAAGTAATGATTTTGAACTTAAAAAAGACATAGTCAAGATAAGTAAGACTATTAAAATTCCGTAGAATAATTTTAATCTAAAGAAAGATTTTAAAGCTTTTTCAGTATTTATAATTTCCGCTTTTGTGAATGCAGGAATTCCACTTTCATACGTAGAAATTTTAAGGTCTATTTTTTGTTGATATTTAATATAAGTTGGAAGCATTACTGCCATTTCTAGTATGCCAAGAACAATCATTGTAATCGCAAAACTTTTGTAATTTGAGAACATTAAAAAAAGTAAACCAACAACCAAAGAAACACTACCTATTATTCCTGCAGATAAAAAAAGTGATCTTTCACTTGATAAATACGCTAAAATTACGTCCAATTTATTCATTTTTTAATTAATTATTTCTAAAGGTTTTATTTGAGAAACATCAGCTTTTAAAATTCTAGCAAAGCGTTCGTTCGGATTGTTAACTACATACCAAATGTGTTTTGTTCTTGCTTTTACCTGTTTGTTATCTTTTGTAATGCCTTTCCAATCAAACTCTACAGTAACTTCATATTCGTTTTCCATAATAGTTTTAATCGAAAAATTTTCAGGATAATGGCTGCTTTCTTTGAGCTGCAAAGGTGCGCCATTCAACCAAGTCTCTAAATCTTTAATCGATTTAATTTCACTACTTGTTGAGAAATTTAGCGTAAAATCATCTGCAAGCATTTCTACAAAATGAGCTACGTTACCATCTAAACTTTCCATAGAAGCCAACCAATAATACATTAAAGACTTTGTTCTATTTTCTGGATATGCGTCTTTAAAAGTTTCGTTTGTTTCACCTGTTGGCGCAATTTCTATGGAAGAAAATTTAGGCAACAACTCTTTACTTTTAGTTAATTTTGTATGGTACTGAATCGCGTAACTTTTCTTTTCGCCATTTGGCTGAATATTTTGATATCGAATGTCTGCTTCCAACATTAATACGTCTTTTACTAAAGATGAAACTTTCACACTTTCTACATGATGTGCGTTTTGCCAACCTTTGTAAGCGGTAAGTCTTTCCGGGTAATTTTGCTTTCCGTTCATTTCTCCAGCCGAAGTTTTCATATAAATATCATCTGTTAAAATATCTAATTGATTATTTACTCTTTCTGTAGTCATTTCTCTTTCATACAATTGATACCATCTGTATAATTGAACTTTAGCTAAATGTTGGTCTTTAGTAGTTAGCCTTTTCATTTCTTTTTAGATTTTTGAATAAATGTATCTATACTTATTGCTACTTCATTAGGCACTTCTAATTGTGGTGAATGCGATGCGTTTTCTATAATTTTTATTTCTGATGTTGGAATGTCTCTTTTAAAACGTTCAGCTACATTAAATTTTACCACCTTATCGTGTTTTCCCCAAAGAATAAGGGTTGGACTGTTTATTTGGTTTATTTGCTCTTTTAAATCGAAATATTTTCCGTTTTTTATTTGTGGAATAATTGTGTTGTTTAAGTAATCGCGACTTTCATTTATTTGGGTGATAAACATTTTTTTAAAAGGACTTGGCATTTCTGGAACTTTGTAAAATACACGAGAAAAAACATTGTTCAAGTCTTCTTCATTTTTCAAAACTTCGCCAAATCCTGTGTATACTACATGATTATCTAATTTTAAACCAGGTGCATTTATTAGAATTAAAGATTTTACTTCTTTTGGATACGCAATTGTATAAGCAACCGAAACATGACCACCCATTGAATTTCCTGCTAAATTGAATGTTTTTACACCTATTTGATTTAGAAACTGATGTAAAAATTCTACTTGTCCATTAATACTTAAATCTAAATTTTCTTTTTTGTTGTTTTCTCCAGAAGCCAAAAGGTCAGGAAGAATTAAATAATAAGTAGCACTTAAAAATTTAGCAGACTGCACAAAACTGTTTTTGTCATCTCCCAAACCGTGTAACAATACCAAGGTGTCTTTTGCTACGCTATTTTCATTGGTGTAATAATGTGTTTGATACCCATTAACTTCAGTAGTTTTTAATTTTAAATTAGCAGCACTTGCATTTTGAGAATTAGTGAAATCTACTAATTTTTTCGGAAAAAAGAAATAGATAATTCCTACAGTAAGAACTAGTAAGGCAACAATACCTCCAATTATTTTCAATATTTTTTTCATATTTTATTTTGTCTATTATTATGATACAAATATCGGAACTATAAATTCGGTTTAAATTGCCAATTGGCAACAAATACTATTCTAACGTTATTTTTTTACGAATTCTACTTAAAGAAAATTTTGTAATGCCTAGAAAAGAAGCAACGTGTATCAATGAAACTCTTTGGGTAATGGTTGGATATTGTTTTAAAAAATCGAGATAAGAAGAAGTAGCATCCTGACTTATTAATTTCCGTTGGAAATTGGTTTTTGATAATAAAGTCTTGTTGGTTATTGTTTGTAAAATAGAATTCCAATTAGGAATTTCTTTTGAAAACAATTCCCAATTTTCTCTTGAAATTAAAATTACACTGCAGTCTGTTTCGGCAATAATAGTTCCTGAGCTTGGGGTGTATTCATAAAAACTATTAACATTGGTTACAAAATCGTTTTCAGACATAAAGAAAGAGGTTATTTCGTTGCCTTCTTTATCATAAAAAAAATAACGAAAAACACCAGACACTACAAAACCAACTTTATTTACATTTTTACCAGCTTCAACAAAAATCTCTCCTGCTTTAAAATTCACTAAAGTTGTATTATTAGCTATTAGGTCACTATCCTTTTCTGATAATTTTCCAAACTTGCTTAAGTGATTTACTAATTGATTTTGCATTTTATATATTTTATTCTCCGATTTTTTTTCGCCTTGTGCCTAATGATAATATGAATACGCAATGTTTCAATGTTTTATATTCAAAGTTAGCTAAGTTAGTTTTTAGAAGTTAAAATTCAAGAGTTAGAATACTTTTTTTTTCAAACAGAAACGGGCTAGTTTTATATAATAAAAGTAATAGTTTTGGAATTATGATAAACTTTAATTTTTTGTGACTAGTATGCATGTATTTTTAATGACATATAACAGAAGGTTTCTTATAGGGGATTCTATGGTGAAAAAAATGCTTCAGTTTTTTGAAGTTTAATTTTGAGGGATGGTTGTTTGGTTTTTCTTCAATAAGTTGTTGATTTAATACAAATGATAAAATTGGATTATTATTAGTTTGGTGTCAATTTTATTTTAATGCCGTTAGTATTTTCTTAATCCTTAAATTCTATTAATGAATCTTTCTTTTTTAATTAAATATTACAGAAAATAATATTGTTGTTTCATGAGAATTATCAGCTCTATCTTTTGATAGAACACTACTTTTGTAGTAGAAAAATAATAGTATGATTAGACAATTATTCATAATACTCATGTGTCTTGCTCTAGGTGAGATCATCGTTTATTTCACTGGAATTAAAATCCCCTCAAGTATCATAGGGATGTTGTTATTAACAGCAGGACTTCATTTTAAAATCATTAAACTTAAATGGATACAGGAGGTTGCTGATTTTCTTTTAGATAACATGGTCTTCTTTTTTATACCACCTGGCGTAGCTATTATGTGTTATTTAGATTTAATTTCAAAAGAATTAGTACCAATACTAGCAGCAATTCTGGGGAGTACTGTTTTAGTTTTACTAAGCACTAGTTTTACACATCAAGTGTTGAGAAAAATAAGGTTGAAGAAACTAACAAAAGATAAAAAATGAAACTGATTTCAGAACCTTATATGTTATTAACCATAACTGTAGGTATTTATTGGTTGACAAAATATCTTCAAAATAAAATCAACTCAGTTCTACTAAATCCTATATTAATAACAATAATTGCTGTAATAGGCATTTTAAAATTAGCTGGTATTTCTTATGAGACTTACCATGAGGCAGGTAAGTTTATTGAGTTTTTTCTAAAACCTTCTATTGTAGCATTAGGAGTACCTCTATATCTTCAATTAAGTAAAATTAAAAAACAAGTGATCCCTATTTTTATTTCACAATTAGTAGGTTCTATTGTAGGTATCATTTCGGGAGTTCTTATTGCTAAGTGGTTAGGAGCTTCAAATGATGTAATAATTTCGATAGCACCTAAGTCTGTTACGACTCCGCTTGCTATTGATATTTCCCAGTCAATAGGAGGGATTCCATCTCTTACTGCATCAATGGTTGTTATGGTAGGAATTTTTGGTTCGGTAGCAGGTTTTAAAATTTTACAACTATTTAAAGTAAGTAATCCAATGTCTAAAAGTCTTTCAATGGGCACCGCAAGTCATGGGCTTGGAACGGCTCAGGCGATGGCTATAAGTCAACGATTTGGAGCATATTCAAGTATGGGGCTTATTTTAAACGGATTGTTTACTGCCATATTTACTCCCATTATTCTAGCGTTACTTGGCATTATATAAGAAAGTTGCTGTCTCTGAATAACGTTTTAAAGTATTTTTTTATAATGATGTTCATTCTATAGGTTTATTTTGATATTTTGTGAATCCAAATACTTCAATTTGATTTTCATTAATTCTAAAGACTATCGTATAGCCTTTGTATATTAAGTCTCGTATAGAGTCGTTTTCGAAATAAATTGATTTTCGGAATGAATACGGAGATTTAGGGATGTCCTTTATCCTTTGAATTAGTTCTTTTTTTAATTTTTGAGCAGAATTCGGACTATTTTTAGAAATGTATTTTAATTGCTTTTCTAACCTTTCGATAAAAGTATCTTTATAAATAATATTCATAAGAAGGTTAGGCTATTTCGTTTAACCGATCTTCAAATTCTTGTTGAGAAATAAAATTAGCTTTTCCGCTTTCAATTTCATTTAATTCTTGTTGTAAATAATCTTTTGTCCCATTAAAATCAGCGCTCTCACTAATAATTTCAACTTCGTCTTTATTGAACTTGCTTAACAACCAAATAAATTTGTCATAAACTTTTTCGCTGATTTTTAATTGTATTGTGTGCATAGTATATCCTTTTAAGCAAAAATACAAAAAAAGTTTCTAAGCTTCTTATTTACAATCAAACCACTACAACTTCTCTCTCAAAACCGCAATTTCATCACGCAGTTTAGCGGCAACAATAAAATCTAGTTCTTTAGCGGCAGCTTCCATGTGCTTGCGTTTTTCTCTAATACGTTTTTCTATTTCTTCTTTAGGTAAATACTGTAAATCTTGTTCTGCGGCAACCTGTTTTGCATTGTCATAATGATAACTAGAAACGGCAGATTTAGACAAAGTATCATCAATTTTTTTGTTAATCTGAGTCGGAGTGATGCCGTGTTTGGTGTTGTAAGCAATTTGCTTTTCTCGTCTTCGGTCTGTTTCGTCAATGGTTTTTTGCATGCTGTTGGTCATTTTGTCAGCATATAAAATAGCCAAACCATTTACATTTCTTGCAGCTCTACCAACGGTTTGTGTAATAGAACGGTGCGAACGTAAAAAACCTTCTTTATCGGCATCTAAAATAGCGACTAAAGAAACTTCTGGTAAATCTAAACCTTCACGCAAAAGGTTGACACCAATTAAAACATCAAACAAACCTTTACGCAAATCTTGCATAATTTCTACACGCTCTAAAGTATCTACATCAGAATGAATGTAACGACAACGAATATCTACTCTTGCCAAATATTTGGTCAGTTCTTCTGCCATTCTTTTGGTTAAGGTAGTTACCAAAGTACGTTCGTCTTTTTCTACTCTTTGTTGAATTTCTTCAATTAAATCATCAATCTGATTCAAACTAGGTCTAATTTCAATTACCGGATCTAACAAACCTGTAGGTCTAATTACTTGCTCAACAAAAACACCTTCTGTTTTTTCGAGTTCGTAATCTGCAGGCGTTGCAGATACATAAATTACCTGATTCTGAATTTCTTCAAACTCCTCAAATTTTAATGGTCTATTGTCCATCGCCGCAGGCAAACGAAAACCATATTCTACTAAATTTTCTTTTCTACTTCTATCACCACCATACATAGCGTGCGTTTGCGGAATGGTAACGTGGCTTTCATCAATGACCATTAAATAATCATCCGGAAAATAATCTAACAAACAGAACGGTCTTGTACCTGGTTCTCGTCCGTCTAAATAACGAGAATAATTCTCAATACCAGAACAATAGCCTAATTCACGAATCATTTCTAGGTCGAATTCTGTACGTTCTTTTAAACGTTTTGCTTCTAAATGCTTGCCTATTTCTTTAAAATAATCCACTTGCTTCATCATATCTTCCTGAATTTGATGAATGGCATTTTGTAACACATCCGGAGAGGTAACAAATAAGTTTGCAGGATAAATGGTCAGTTCTTGAAAACTTTCTAATACAGTGTTGCTTTCTAAATCAAAGGATTCTATTTCTTCAATTTCATCACCAAAAAAATGCACTCTGTAGCCATTATCTCCGTAAGACGGATAAATAGTAACCACATCACCTTTTACTTTAAAGGTTCCACTTTTTATTTCGTGTTCGGTTCTAGAATACAAACTTTGTACTAATTGATGTAAGAATTTTGTTCTGGCAATTTGCTGATCTACATGAATAGGAATGACGTTTTTCTTAAATTCTACAGGATTTCCAATACCATACAAACAAGAAACCGAAGCAATTACAATAACATCTCGTCTACCAGAAAGTAGGGAAGAGGTGGTGCTTAAACGCAAGCGTTCTATATCATCATTAATAGATAAATCTTTTTCAATAAAAGTTCCTGTTACAGGAATGTAGGCTTCTGGTTGATAATAATCGTAGTAAGAAACAAAATATTCTACGGCGTTATTAGGGAAAAATTGTTTAAACTCAGAATACAACTGTGCCGCCAATGTTTTGTTGTGTGCTAAAATTAAGGTAGGTTTATCTACGTTTTTTATCACATTTGCAACGGTAAACGTCTTACCAGAACCGGTTACACCTAAAAGCGTTTGATATTTTTCGCCATCATTAATACTTGCCGTAAGTTCTTTTATAGCTTGTGGTTGATCTCCCGTAGGAGAAAATTCTGATACCAATTTAAATTCCATGTTGTAAAAATACGGATACTTTATAAAAAAGTGTTTTAATCTTCTTTAAATAGCTGCTTTTTATTCAAAAAAAGTAAGTGAATTGGTTGTGCTACATGTATATAAATAGCTTGTTTTATTGGGGGTTAGTCAGTTATGTTTAATAAATATTCAATTTATTGTAACAAATAAAGAATCTGAGCTACCTATATTTAGAGGTAATTTTGTTTTTATTTCAAAATTTTTAACGAAATTGCTTGTCTAATAAAATATTCAACTAAAAAAAATAAAAATACTATGTCTGATGATTTTGATTTACTAGAAACGAGTGCTAACAAAAAAACTGAAAAAGTAGATGTAAATTGGGGAAAAGCAATTGACACCATGAAATCTAAATTGGCGCAAGAAGACGATCCAGAATCTCGTCAGAAAATATTGAACGCAACCTTAGATGATGTTGTGCACATGGCAGAAAAAGACAGAAGTACGCTCTTAGATGCTATTAAAGACTTAACAGATTACCAAGACGAAGTTGGTATTATGTTCGAAAAATTTTCGGCCTTAAATCCATCAGAACAAAAAGTGATTGACGATGCTCAAAAAGGATTAGAAAGAGCAAGAATAGAATTAGAAGATGCCCAAAATAAAGCAGATACTTGGTGGAATAATCTTTGGGGAAGAAAATCGAAGATTAAAAAAGAAGAAATAGAATTTGCTGCAGCAGAAAAATTACGTGCAGGAGCAGATAATAAAGCAAAAGCATTGTTTCAGCAACGTATAGAAAGTGCAGATATTCAAACCTTATTAAGTGAACTTTCTTACAAATCTCAAGCTGCCGTTACACGTCTTAAAAATAGAGAAGTAGAAATTAAAGAAGTAGAGGAGAAGTTAAAGGATGCTATTGTAGAGGCTTCTAAAAACCATACAAAAGCGTTAGCAAAAAAGAAAGAAGTAGAAGGTCAATTAGAAGAACAATATGCGCTGTTAAAACAATCTCGTCAAGAATTAGAAGAAATTGCAGACAAACAATCTACTGCTTATTCAGAAGCGATTGGTAAAATGACTACTATAGAGCAAAAAGTAGAAGAGTTAGAAGGTCTCAAAAATGCCTATACAACCTTAGCTGCAAGTAAAGATAGTTTTGTGCACAAGCATAATTTAACTATTAAAGTATTGACTTCTTTACGTTCTAATTTACAAACCCACAGAGCAAAATTAAAGTCGGATACTGAAGAAAGATTAAAGTATTACGATGGTTATGTGGTTGCGTTAAAAGCAAGAACAGATCAAGAATTTGCCGCAATTTTAGAGCATTTAGGTGTAAAAACAGATGAGCATATCGGAGAAACGTTAGCATCTATGCATTCTGCAAGTGCTAGAGCACGTCAAGAAATGATGGACAATATTCCGGTGCATGAAAAAGTGATGACTGGTGTTTATAGCTCTTACGCAGAGGCTTTGCATGAAATTAGAGAGAAAGATATCGACATCCAAAAGAACTTTGCAGACCGTTACGGAATAGACATGAAAGAAATTTTCGAAGACTATTACAAAGCAGATGCAACTGCACCAAAAGGTGATGATGCTCCGGCAGCAAAACCAAAAGCAGATACTTCTAATGATGATTTGTTAGGGTAAAATAGTTTGCAGTTTTCTGTTGCAGTAAGCAGTTAGCTTATGCATGAAAATTGTTGTTAAGAAAAATAATTTGGGCGTTACCCCAATGAAAAATTGGGGTCAGGCTTTCCATTATATCTTTTTTCTGAAAAAGAAAAAAGGATACCATTTCAATCCTTAACGCAGGCTAGTTTGTTAATTAAATTAAAATTTTAAAAATATAGTAAAAAGTTTACGGAAGTAGTTTACAGTTAGAAACAAACTGAAAACTGTAACTGAATACTGAAAACTTAAATAAGTATGATTACAACACCTTTAGATTCTGCACTTTTAGACTCGAAAGAACAATATGTTTTTTACCATAAAATGGTAGATTTTGTATTAAAAGAACTCATTGTAAGTGTACAACAAGAACAATTATGTACACACCAAGAGTTGTTACTTTTTAAGCAATATTCAGATTTACTTTTATACTCTATAGAAGCCATGCGTATTAAATATATGTACGACGAAGAAGATAATATGAAAGTCGATTTAACTGATTCAGGTTTCCCTAATTATTTAGAATTTCGTTTTTTGTACAACGATTTAGAGTTGAAAAACGATTATGTAGATAATTTAAAGGATACAGAAATTCTAAAAGCAGAGTTTTTAAATACCCTTTTACAGAAAAAACAACCTATCAGAAGATTAGATTTGTTTAAAGCTTCTTCTATTGTTTATTATACATCCGTAGAAAAAAAATACATTTTCAACCGTTTTGTACAAGGTAAAATTACAACAGCAAAGGAAGGAGATAATTATCAATATATGACCAGTTGGAGTTTTTACGATGTAAGTCATAACCGACCTTTTATATGTTATTTATACTTTGATTACGATGGTAAAATAAACAAAGAAAAAATTTACGAAGTCTTAAAAGAAAGTGCCGATAGAGAAATGTCTTTAGATACAATGGCATATAATATTGATCGAAAATTACCGGATATTCAACCAAAGCATCTAAAAAGAATAGATTTAGGACCTTTTCATAATGTCTTTGCAAAAGACGAAAACGAAATTACACACACTATTTTAGGTGGAATTGCTAAGAAAGAAATTCCTTTAGAATCGTATGCTTTATCCTTAAAAATAGACGAGGTTTTTTCTGGTGATACGTTTACAGAAGGAAGTTTTTTCTCGAAGCAAACCATGCAGAAATGGAGTGAAGTTATTCAGCAAAAATACGTTTTAGCGCCTCACCGAATTATTCAATTATTGTATAATCAAACACCAAGAACTTTAGATAAATTGGCAAAACCACCGATTGAGTTGGCGAGTTTGAAAATTGAGGTGAAATAGAGTTTGAAAATAAAAACAAGACCAAGACCTCACAGGTTTTAAAAACCTGTGAGGTCTGAAAAATGAAAATTAGAAATAGAAAAATAACCTAGTATAAGAAAAGCAGAGTGTACTGCCAACTGAATACTGCTTACCGAAGACTTAATCATGAATCATAATTCAACTTTCCCAATAAAACAGAACGAACTAGACATGCTTCGAGATGAAGCTTCTGGTTATTTAAAAAGTATTCAATGGGAACAAAGTGACAGAGCAAAAAATAAGGATAAAGAAGCAAAAGACGAATCGATTTTATTGTATTTGTCAAGAGCTAATTCAGGAAGCAATGTAGAAGTTACTTCAGTTTCTAAAACTATTTTAGCTCTAAAAAAGCGTTTATTGCCAGATTCTATTGCAATTCCGGTATATCTAAATCAGACTTTGTATGCAGTGCAAGAAGGACTCACTTTAGGTATTTGGATTAAAGATAATTATTACGATTCATCTGGTTTATCATCTTTACATGAACGAAAATCTGCTTTAGATTCTCAAGGAAAAAGAGAATTTGAAAGTAAGATGCAAACAGCAACAGCTTTTCAATTATTTGCGACTTCTTATAAAATTTTACATGATTTAAAACCACATGCTTCAGATGATTTATCGGTAATGAAGCAAAAGTTTGCAGGTATTCCAGAAGTTTCGCTTTTATCACCTTTAAAAGGAATAGCGTGTTCTTTGTTTTATTTTGATAAATATTTAGGACATCCAGAGATTGTAAAATCGGACAAGGATGTGATTGATTTTACGGTGGTTTTTTACGAGGCTTTAATTGATGAAATTCAACTTAGAAAAAGCAGTTTAGAATACACAGAAACCATTATCGACAGAACGTATAAATTAGAAAATTCTGATTTTGCCGTTTCTGGTTGGGATAATGCATTTTCTGGAACTGCTAAAAGTATAGAGTTCAATAAAATTCAGTTCGAGCAAATTGTAGGGAATAAAGATGCCAAACATTTTGCACGTAGATTAACAGAAAGAATGCTGAGTTACGATTTTGAAGCAAAGAAGAATCCGTTTCAAGAACTCGGTGGTTTTATGCCTGTTTTTATGGGATATGGAATCCCAGGAACGGGAAAATCCATGTTAATTGCAGCTATTGCAACCCGACTAAAAGAACATTCAGATAATTTAGACATTCCGTTTTTATTTCATCCAATGCCAGACACGTTAATTTCTACTTTTCAAGGAGGATCTGCAGAAAAAATGGTAGAATGGATGAAGCCAATGCAAGACCCAACAAAATTAATTTTTGCGCCGATTGATGATGCAGAAAACAATTTACAAGAAAGAACAACTCAAGGAGTTTCTGCTGGTGTAAAAGAAGTAATCGGTGTTTTCTTACGATACACAGAAGGCGCTTATGCTGTAAATTATGGAAATTCATCTATCGGATTATTTACTAATTTACCAGAAATGTTAGATAAGGCAGTTATTTCTCGTGTACAAGGAAGATTTAAAATTGATGGAGCAAGAACAGAACACGACTTTTTAGACCAAGATTATATTTGGTGGAAGAAATTTGAAAAAACAATGCCCGATTTTGTGAACATGCAAGATCCCTCTAATTATCAATTTTTAAAAGACCAAGGATTGACAAAAAGTATGGGGGAAATTTTGGGTTCAATAGAAAAACCATCTGAAGGAAGGGTTTTAGAAGCTTATGACAGAGCAGAGAAAAACCATAGATCGAATGAGCATTTATTCTTTGCCATTTTATACAAAGAAATTCAGAAGATATTTCCGTTCTTTTCATCTAGAGATGTGCGTAATATTCAGTCTGCAATTTCATTGCGATTAACAGATTTCGATTTAGAACAAGATTGGTTTGAAAATCCTGAAATTTATTTCAAACAGAAATATGAAACCAAGTTTAATATGTTGCAAGAATTAATGAAAAGCAATATGAAAGGACTTAATTTTTCTGAAATAAGAAGACAAGAAGTGGTGCGTTATTTAGACAATGTTGCCACCATTGCAGATACAGATTTTAAGAGAAAAGTAGATTCGAGAGTCAACCAAATGAATATCGATTTGCAAGCAAGAAAAACTTTTGAGAATGAGTAACATCAGAATAAAAAATAGTAAAAAGACGTTATTATCAGATAATTATTACACGTTAAACAAATTTAATTTCGATTATCAAATGTCCGACGGAAGTTGGGTACATCAAATGAGAGAAGTCTATGAACGTGGACATGGAGCAGGGGTTTTGTTGTACAATACCACCAAAAAAACAGTGGTTTTAATCAAACAATTCAGATTGCCTACTTATTTACATGATAACAAAGATGGGTTTTTAATTGAAATTCCTGCGGGTTTATTAGATTTAGACAATCCTGAACAATGTATCATAAGAGAAACAGAAGAAGAAGTTGGAATCCGTTTAAAATCTGTCATAAAAGTATATGAAGGTTATTCATCACCAGGTGTATTAACAGAAAAAATGCACTTTTTTGTAGGTGAATATACAGACGATATGAAAGTGAGTGAAGGTGGAGGTTTAGAAAGTGAAACCGAAGACATAGAAGTTTTAGAAATTCCGTTTACGGAAGCTGTAAGAATGCTAAATGAAGGAGAAATAGTAGATACAAGAACCATTGTTTTGTTGCAATATGCTATTATTCATAAATTGTTAGGATAATAAAAAGTAAAAAATTAAAATACTCCGTGTATCTCTGTGCTTTCTCAGTGAAACTCTGTGTAACAATTAAAAAATGCAAAAACTAATAAACGCTAAATTATATAGAAGTGAATCCATTTCCGTTAATGGAAAATTGGTAGAACGCTATAATAAATGTCTGGTAAAACTTGGATTTACAAAAACGAAATTAACTTCATTTACGATAGATGGAGTAGGTTGGAGTCCGGAAATAGCAGAAGAAAAAAAGGAACCTTTTTATTTAAATAATGGAGAATCTAATACGTATGCTATAATTATTACTCCAAGACAAAAAGGATTACCGGTGTATAATCCGTTTAATTCTTTTGATAGAGAATTGATGAAAACGGTGTTTAAAAAGCACGAGAAAACGATTAATGATATTACAAGAGATTCGGCTATTTGTGTAGAGTTTGATCAAAAAATAGATGTTTTTTACGAACCTTTAGATGTTTTAAGGTATAAAGACATTACCATTAAGTTTCATTTAATTGATAACTTAAGTAAAGCCAGGGAAGAACAATTAAAGTTAATAGCTTTATTTAATGCTGACAACAATTTTATTGATGAAGATATTCATAAAAAACTTTTAACATCAGCAAAAAAATATGGAGATTTAAGGGAACGAAATCTTAGTGTCGAAGAAATTACGTTTACAACAGACTCTTTTTATACAAAAGCTTTTGGCGGCGTTTATTTATTAAGAGATTTAGTAACTTCTGTGCTTATTTTCGAAAATGAGGCAACGTACAAAGAAGCCATAAAAGATACTACGTATGATGTTTTAATGTATCATATCTCACACACAGAAATGATTGAGAAATTAATCAGTTATAATGTTTTAGAGTTAGATTTAATAGAAGAAACAACTAAAAAGAGACATAAGAGGATTCAGAAATATATGTTTTCATCTTATTTAAAAGATACAGCACATCCCATAAAAGATATTTTGCAAGAACCTATTTTATTTAAAAGCTATTTAAATAAAATTGATATTTCATCAAGAAAAAAAGTAATGGGATTAGAACGCTATTTAGAAAAACAGAAGATTTCAAAAAACACAAATCCGAAAGATATTATTGATGGAGAAATGTATATTGCGCTGCACAAACCGCATTCATCATTAAGACCTAATCATCAAGATTTAATTTGGTATTTATTGGTTAATATTGCGCCAAAAGACGTGTTGTTTTTGTATTGGTATGATAAAGAACAGTTTTACAAAGTTTTTAAAACCTTAGAAAATTCAACACAAGATTGGGTAATAGAAACAGTTAAGAGTGGGTTTTAGGCTTTATAGTTTTAAATTTGTGTATTTTTATAAAGGAAAAATAAATTAAATACTAAATCCTGCAAGGTTTCAAAAACCTTGTAGGTATAATAAGTGCTAGTTAGTCAATAAACCTGCAAGGTTAAAAAAAACCTTGCAGGAAAAATCTATACAAAATGACATTAGAAATTATCATATTTATCGCAGCAATTTTATTTGGAGTTGTTATTTACTGGAGAGAATCTAGAACTAATAAAATCTATTTGTTTTTCAATAAGTTAATGAATTCAGAAGAATTACAAATGAAAGATACCGATACTAAAGGATTTGTGTTTCAACAAAATTTTGTTTTAAGATTTGTATATATCGCTGTTTTATTTCTGATCGGAATTTTAATTGTGCAATTTTTAATTCCCATAAATTATGCAACAATTTCATTGTTTGCATCGATGATTGTCGGAACTTTGATAGGAACGTATATTGCAGGAGCCGTTTTTAAATCATCAGAAATTATAGAGGAGCAAACAGATTCTATAGAAGAAAAATTTCATGAAGTTGTAGAGAAAGGAAAAGATTTTATTGAAGATTTTAAAACAAAGGAGGCCAAAGAAGTAGAGGTAACAAAAGAAGCTCCTAAAGTAAATGAGAAAAGTGCAAGAGAACGATTGAAAGATAAAGGATTATTGTAAAGATTCGTCATTACGAGGAGTTTTTACGACGAAGTAATCTATAAATTGGTATTAAAAATAAATAGATTGCCACGACTTTTTGTCAAAAATCTCGCAATGACAACAAAAAATTAATTAGAATAAAATAGTAAGTATGAGTAAGAAACTTCCAGCTTCAAACTTCATACTTTAAACGTGTAATTATGATTAAAAATTATTGGAGTAAAGGAGCAAAGCAAAAGAAAAGAGTCATTATCTTTTTTATAATACTATTGGGATTATTGTTCTTTTTTAGAGACGATTATCAACCAGGATTAATATTTGTCAGAAAATTTATTTTCATCATTTTATTATCTTTTGTAGTCTTGTTTTTAGGTTTACGAGGTTTTAGAAAATCTGTGGGTGTCGGAAAAAGAATCGGAATTTTATTTTTCTTATCCATCTTTTTCGGAATTCTATACTATGTAGGTTGGAACATGAAATTCTACGATTATATGAAAACCTACAACGTATTTAACGATTTAAATAAAATTGAAATTAACGATTTACCGCTAACACAAAACGAAAGAATTCAGCCGTTAAGAAACATTTTTTCTATGGCAAACGAGTCTGTTGGCGAAACCAAAGATGTTTCCTTACCACATTTGGTAAGAGTAGATGAAAAGAACCAATGGACAATGGCTATTCAGCCTACAGAAAAGTATTACTGGCAAGGATTAAAAGACAATACAGAAGAAATTTTTTCTGTGTCTAGTACCACACCTTTTCCGCGTTTTTCATCAGAAAATAGAATTCCGGTTACCTTTTCTATCGGAGAATCTTTAAAATTTAGTAGAAATACCTACAATGCCGTAGTGCAGCGTTTTAATCCTTGGATGTTGTTTAATTACGAACCAAGCGATACTTACTACATGAAAAATGATAAAGGAGCTTGGGTAGAAGTGGTTAGTTTAATTAAATGGAAAGGATTCTTTTTTCCATATCCTACTTTTGGTGGCGTAATGGTCATAGACAACGGAGAACACGATATGGCCGATTATTTAGAAAGAATTACCATTGGTAAAGGAACTTATATTTCGCCAGATGAAACCAAAAATTATGCCTATTTAACCAAACAAAATACATTAGCAGAACGCGTATCTCGTTTACAAGCAGAAAGTTTAAAGTTTTTAGCAGGATTTTCGGATCCATTACCTTGGAACATGGAAAGTGCTGTTAAAATTCCAACAGCACCAAAAGATCAAAACGCACAACCTTATGTTACCGATTTCGATTTTTCAGATGCCAAAACGCCAGCTTATAGTGGTTTGTATCACTGGTTTGGTTTAGAGCCTGTGGGTAAAGAAAGAACCAGTTTAAGTTACAGTGTTTTTATTCCGGCAGATGGTACAGACAAGTTGTATTATTATGACCATGCTTCAAAAAAACAAGGATATGCAGGGGTTTCTGCAATGCCTTTAAAGGTGAAAGAATCTAAAAAAGAGTACGATTGGAGCTCAAATACGCCCGTAGAATTTAGACCTTATATTAAAAATATTGCAGGTAGAAAACGCATGTTTTTCTTAGGTACGGTTTCTACAATTAGCGACGATAATCCAGAACAATTCGATGGTTCTGCAACACCAGATTTAGCTTTGGTAGATAGTGAATACAGAGACGTAGTTTGGATTAACGCTAAAAAACCAAGTACTTGGAATGAAGAGGTTTACAACCAATTAAATGAAGCGTGGAGAACTAGCGAAGGAAAAAATGTATATTTCGAAAAAGAGAAATCTATTTTAGAGCAGAATAAACAAGTTCTAGATTCTATTAAATTAATTTCTAACCTAGATAAAAATCAGCAAATTTTAGACTCTATTAAGTTAATCTCAGCAAAAGATAAAAAACGATTAGAAATAGAAAAACTTCAAAAGCAAATAGATTCTATAAAGAATAATCAATAGTTTTTGTAGCTATTTCCCGCTTTCATTACTCGCTTTTTTTGTCGAAAAAACAAAAAAGAGCTCAAACATACCATTCAATCGGGGCTAAACATATTTGCCAACTTATATAAAAAATAGACAATGTTTTTTTTATATAAGTTGGCTTTTTTCTGATTCTGAAATACGATTTTTCTGTATTATTTAGGGTTTAAAATATGTAAAACAGTTTTAGAAAATCTTTATATTTGTTATGCCAAATGAATTTTAAAATAATTGATGATAAATTTGAATTATTTTTTCTTAATATGAAATAGAAAATCTAATCATAGCCTTAGTTATAGTTCTATTTTATATTAAAATATTAAGGAAAAAGAAACGAATTTAATCGATCATTTTGATGTTTATTTGGTATTATTCCTAATAAATAGACTAATTCTATGATTTTTATTGATAATGAGGGTTGTACAGATCCTAAACTAAATTTAGCATTAGAAGAATATGCGTTAAGAAACTTTGATGCTTCTACAGATTATTTATTGTTTTATATTAATGCACCATCCATTATTATTGGTCGTAATCAAAATACTTTAGAAGAAATTAACCAAGAATATATCGATAAAAACGATATAAAAGTAGTTCGACGTATTTCTGGAGGAGGAGCTGTCTATCATGATTTAGGAAATTTAAACTTCAGTTTTATTACCAATCACGACGGAAAAAGTATTAGTAATTTTAAAAAGTTTACAGAACCTGTAATTCGTGTTTTAAATGAATTAGGTGTACATGCCGAGTTAAAAGGTAGAAATGATATCCTAGTTGATGAAAAGAAAATTTCTGGAACAGCTCAATTTTCTACAGGAAAACGAATGATTAGTCATGGTACTTTATTGTTCGATACAGATATGAGCGAAGTAGGGAAAGCGCTTCAAGTAAAAATGAGTAAAATTAAATCTAAAGGACATAAATCGGTTAGAAGTCGTGTGGCAAATATTAGTGAATTTTTAAAAGAACCTATTACAATGGATCATTTTAAAAAGCAATTACTAACAGGTTTGTATGAAGCTAAAGAAGATTTTGAAATTCATAAATTAACCGAAGCAGAGTGGAAAGCTGTAAAAGAATTAAAAGCAGCAAAATATGATTTGTGGGATTGGAATTTTGGAAACTCACCAAAGTTTAATATACAACGCAATAAACGCTTTCCAATAGGAGAAATAGATGTGCGTATTTTTGTTGAAAAAGGACATATTTCTGATTTTAAAATTTTTGGAGATTTCTTTGGTAGGCAACCCGTTGTTGATCTTGAAAACTTATTAATTGGTGTTCCTTATGATAAAAATAAAATCACTAAGAAGCTACATCATATAACTATTGCAGATTATTTTGGGAAATTAGAAAATTCAGAATTTATAGACCTTGTATATGGCAATGATTAATTTTTTTTAAATTAATTGGTTCATAAGTGTTGTAGTTTTATTTAAAAATACTTCCTTGGATTTATTTTCCTTGGAAAATAAAAGTAATTATTGTAATTTTGTCGAGAATTTAAAAACCATTTAAGATGAAGACGACAAAAATTATATATTATATCTCCACAGCATTATTAACATTAATTATGCTTTTTTCTGCCGGAATGTATATTTTTAATCATGAAGCAGTAGCAGGTATGTTCACCAATTTTGGGTATCCAACCTATATAATTTACCCTTATGCAGCGGCAAAACTTTTAGGTTTAGTGGCTTTATGGTTTTTATCAAATAAAACGATAAAAGAATGGGCCTATGCAGGTTTTTTCTTCGCATTTATTTTTGCATTTTTTGCGCATGTAATGATAGGAGATGGAGAACAAGGAGCTTCTATTGCAGCCATGGTCTTTTTAATTACGTCTTATATTACGCATAAAAAAATAACCAATGTCAGAAGTTAAAAAGGCCGAAGTAGTTTTAACAAACAAGAATTTTCTTGCGGAAGCAAAAATTAGAAACCACTTTCTTACAATGGATCAATCTGTTGAAGCAGGTGGAGGTGATAGTGGTGCAACTCCTGTAGAATATTTATTAACCGCAATTGGCGGTTGCGTTTCAATGACTTTAAGAACGTATGCAGAAAGAAGAGGTTGGGATATTGGAGAAATAACGGTTAACGTTTCTGAGCTTAAAGATGAAAACGGACCTTATTTAACGGAAGAAATATCCTTTGAAAAAGAAATTACAGAAGAACAAAGAAAAAAATTATTAGTCTTTGCAGGCAAATGTCCTGTTGCAAGAATGATAAAAGGAGAAACGAGAATAGTTAGCCGTATTCAGTAAAAAAATAAAAATATGAAGAAAATATTAGCATTTGCAGGAAGTACAAGTTCTACTTCTATCAATAAAAAATTAGCAACATTTGCTGCAGAAAACTTAGAAAATACTTCTTTTGATGTCATCGATTTAAGAGATTATACATTGCCGATTTTTAGTGAGGATGAAGAAAAAAATGGTTTTCCAGAAGAGGCAGTTAAGTTTAGTGCTTTATTAGATAATTACGATGGCTTTATACTTTCTTTAGCAGAACATAATGGAAGTTATACCGCAGCTTTTAAAAATATTTTCGATTGGAGTTCTAGAATCGAAGCAAAAGTATTTAGAGATAAGCCCGTATTATTAATGGCAACTTCACCAGGAGCGAGAGGAGGACAATCTGTATTAGAAACAGCACTTTCTAGATTTTCGTGGCAAGGTGCAAAAGAATTAATCCCTTTCTCGTTACCTAGTTTTTACGATAATTTTAAAGAAGGTAAAATTGTAAATGCCGAATTATTAGCAGGCTTAAAAGAGCAAGTAACTCAATTTGAAAACGCTGTAAATCAATAAAGAATGAAAATAATTTTATACGGAAGAGCAGGACACGCTTATACCGTAGCATTTAAAAATTTTCTAAATTCAACCGATGTTCCTTATATCTATAAAGACATTTCTAAAGATACAGAAGCAAGAGAACATAGTAAAGAATTGTATGATGGCGTTGCAAAATATCCAACGTTGTTTGTAGACGATAAAGTGTATTTAACACCTACCACAGAAGAGTTTAATAAAATAATGCAAGATTTAAGTTTAAGAGCGTAAGTTTTTATTTTAGAGACAAGAGACAAGAGACAAGACTAAAGTGGTTGGACTAAGGACTAAAAAAAAGACATAAGACTAAATCTATGTTTTTATGTGTTGATTTTTTTAAATTTTTAGAAACAAGAAAGAAGAAACAAAGATTTAGACGTAAGACGTATGACTAAAAAAAAGAAGAATAAATGTTGTTATTAAAAGTTCATTTTTTAATTTTCGAATACTGAATACTGAATACTGAATACTGAATACTGAATACTGAATACTGAATACTGAATACTGAATACTGAATACTGAATA